>JAMOPX010000001.1 GCA_027064285.1 Desulfobacterales bacterium
AGAGTAAGTCACCCAGCTCTTCACATAAGGCTTCTGGATCTTCTTTTTCTATGGCATCTACCACCTCATATGCCTCTTCCAAAAGATAAACTTTCAGAGTCTGTTCTGTTTGCTGTGCATCCCACGGACATCCATCAGGTGCTCTTAATCTTTCCATTATATTGAGAAGAGAGAGCAGAGCATTGCAGAGCTTTTCTTTTTGTTCATTCATATTGTTTATCCTCTATTTCTGGATCTCCTTTTTTAATCTTTTTATTTCAGACATAAACTTTTGCTTAAATCTCTTAAATGCAGAGGGTGACATAGGAACTATTATCTTTTGATACGACTTAATAATCATGGGTGCAAGTTTTGATTTTACAATGATAGGGGTTTTAGAAGGAATAAAAAAAGTAAGCAGTATTATAAAAAGATATATCGCTATTACTGCTTTTAATGTGCCTGTCAATGCCCCAAATATTCTGCTCCACGGACCTAATGCCCCTCCATCTATAAACAATGCCCTTATTGCCCATGTAATTATGCTAAGTCCTACATAGGAGATAACAAACAAAAAGGCAAAGCTTATCAGAGGAATGTATCGGCTTTTTGGCAAAATATGAAAAAAATATTCATTTATTCTAGGATAATAATGATTTGCAATCAGAAGGCTCAACAGAAAAACCATTAAGGAGGTAAATTCCTTTAAAAATCCTCTTATAAGACCTTTGATAAAACAGATTCCAATAGTAGATAGTATGATTATATCTAAAAGGTTAAGGTTGAGATTCACGGCTCTTCTGCTATCCTTCTTAGATATTCTCCATAAGCATTGGCATTCATCTCATCTGCTAACCTGAGGAGCTGTTTTCTATCTATGTATCCCATTCTATAAGCCACTTCCTCTATGCATCCTATCTTAAGACCCTGTCTTTTTTCTATTGTTTCCACAAATATGGAAGCTTCAAGTAAAGAGTCATGAGTTCCGGTATCAAGCCATGCAAATCCTCTTCCAAGGATTTCAACATTGAGAAGACCTCTCTTTAAATATTCTTTGTTTACATCTGTGATTTCCAGCTCTCCTCTTTCTGAAGGCTTAAGAGCTGAAGCTATTTTCACTACATCATTGTCATAAAAATAAAGCCCTGTTACTGCAAAATTTGATTTTGGATGTTCTGGTTTTTCTTCAATGCTGAGCACCTTACCAGTTTTGTCAAATTCTACAACTCCGTATCTTTCAGGATCATTTACAGGATAAGCAAAAACTGTTCCTCCTTTTTCTCGAGAAGTAGCATTCTTCAAAAGCTGCCTAAAACCTCTTCCATAGAAGATGTTATCTCCCAAGATCATACATACATTATCTTTTCCAATAAAGTCTCTTCCTATTATAAAGGCCTGTGCAAGTCCTTCTGGACGTGGTTGTTCAGCATAAGAAAAACTTATTCCTATGTTTGAGCCATCTCCAAAAAGCATATTATACTTAGGTAAGGCCTCTGGAGTGGATATTATGAGGATCTCTTTTATGCCTGCCAGCATGAGCACAGAAACAGGATAATAGATCATGGGTTTGTCATAGATGGGAAGAAGCTGTTTGTTTACCACAAGGGTAGCAGGGTATAGCCTTGTTCCTAATCCACCAGCCAAAACAATACCCTTCCATTTACCCATTTAGCCCTCCATTCCGTAGTGCTTTCTTATCCATTCTCTATACTCACCACTTCTGGTCTTTTCAACCCATTCTTTGTTTAAGAGATACCATTCTATGGTCTTTTTTAGGCCTGTTTCAAGATCCTGAGACGGTTTCCATCCAAGCTCTTTTTCTATCTTTGTGCAGTCTATTGCATAACGCTTGTCATGGCCAGGTCTGTCTTTTACAAAGGTAATCAAAGATTCATGAGGAACTCTTGATGGATCTGGATCAAGCTTATCGAGTATAGCACATATTGTCTTCACGATTTCTAAGTTGGTCTTTTCACATCTACCTCCTATGTTGTAAACCTCTCCTGGTTTGCCTTTTTCCATGACCAAAAGTAAGGCTTCACAATGATCCTCAACATATATCCAATCTCTTATATTCATTCCATCTCCATAAATAGGCAATGGCTTTCCTTCAACAGCATTTAATATCATTAATGGAATAAGCTTTTCTGGAAACTGTCTCGGCCCATAGTTATTAGAGCAATTGGTGATTATGGTAGGCATTCCATAGGTTTTATTATACGCTCTTACTAAGTGGTCACTTCCTGCCTTAGATGCAGAGTATGGACTGTTGGGAGCATATCTTGAGTGTTCATTAAAAGGGGGATCTTCGGGTTCAAGGGATCCATAAACCTCATCTGTAGAAACATGAAGAAAACGAAAATCTTTCTTTTTTTTTTCAGGAAGATTTAACCAGTAGGAATAGGCTTCATCTATGAGATGAAAAGTACCAACAATATTGGTTTTTATAAAGGCATCTGGATCATGAATAGATCTATCTACATGGGATTCTGCTGCTAAGTTTATTATGCCATCCGGTTTGTATCTATTCAGTATTTCTTTTACAAGCTCTCTGTCTCCTATATCTCCTTTTATAAAAATATGCTCTGGATTATTTATAACCGATTCCAAGTTCATTAGATTTCCTGCATAAGTCAATAAATCCAGATTTATTACTCTGATTCCCTTTTTTCTGGCAAGCAAGACCAGATTGCTTCCAATAAAGCCTGCACCACCTGTTATGAGATATGTCTTCATGGCAGGATAAAAAAAATGGGCGGTGTGGGATTCGAACCCACGACTTCCACCGTGTGAGGATGGCACTCTCCCGCTGAGTTAACCGCCCTTTGTTTTTTGTTATTTATAGTATTCCATAAAATATAAAATTCTGCGGAATACTATAATTTATGAAAATCTGAGAGAAAACAATTTATTATTACATTTATAATTATCTTCACTATTTAAATGAGTATAAAATATTTTTTTTCTTTTGTAAATAGTGCTTGATCCTCATCCAGCAATTCTCGGTGAGTTTGTAGAAGTAGTATTTACAAGGTAACTCAGAAAAATAGAAATTATTTTTTCGTAAAGTTTGTCAAAAAAAGAGGTATAGAGAAGTTATCTAAGTGACTATTATGAGAGTAAAAAATTAACAAAGTTGATCAGTTTCTGACCGAGAATTGCTGTTTTCTTTTTTTTCTTGCAAACCAAAAAAATAAGGATAAAAATATAAATTAAATCTACCACCCTTCAGGAGCAAGCATTGTTACACCAGCTAAGAAATAAAAACTTCTACATAATGATTCTGGGAGATGCTCTTCTATTTTGTATCTCCCTTATAGGTGCATATCTGATAAGATTTGATTTCTATCTTTCTTCTCAAGACCTTTCTCAGGCATTAAAACTTATGCCTTTTGTGGTGTTTATAAAGAGTGCTACATACTTTTCTTTTGGCCTTTATAGAGGAATGTGGCGTTATTCAAGTATTTCTGATATGTGGAAACTTTTTTGGGCAACTCTTTTTTCAAGTCTTCTGATAGTATCTGCTATACTTTATATTTACCATTTTAAAGGCCACTCAAGAGGTGTATTTCTTATTGACGGGTTACTTACATTATTTTTAGCTGGCTCATTTAGGTTTTCAATCCGTTTTTTATACAGCAAAGGTATTATATTCAAAGAAAGTTCTGTTACTCCTGTAAGCAAAACAAAGCGGGTGATTATAGTAGGAGCTGGTGATGCGGGAGAGATGGTGTTGAGAGATATTCAGAATAATCCATATAGCAGCTACGATGTTGTAGGTTTTTTAGATGATAATCCAACAAAGCGGGGAAGGACAATTCATGGAGTAAAGGTTTTGGGAAGCATAGATGAACTCCCAGAATTTGTGCAAGGAATGGATATAGATGAGCTTCTTATTGCTATACCAACTGCTACAGGAAGGCAAATCAAAAGAATAATAAATGTGTGTGAAAAATGTGGCGTTCCTTATAAAACTCTTCCGGGAATAAGTGAGCTGGTAGATGGTAAAGCCACAGTAAAGAGATTTAGAGAGGTCTCATATGAAGATCTTTTAAGAAGAAAACCTGTAAAGCTTGATACCCAAGCTATCAGCAAATATGTAAATGGAAAGACCGTTCTTGTTACTGGTGCAGGAGGCTCAATAGGATCTGAGCTTTGCAGACAACTTACTCGCTTCAGTCCTGCTAAGCTTGTTCTGTTAGATGCATCTGAGGCAAATCTTTACGAGATTCAGACAGAACTTCTATACAGATTTGGATTTAAAGAGATAGCTCCTGTTCTTGGAAATATTCAATATAGACCAGTAGTGGAGTCAGTTATGGACAAGTATAAACCAGAGCTTGTAATCCATGCTGCTGCTTATAAGCATGTGCCAATGATGGAGATGTATCCATGGGAGGCAATATTTAATAATATAATTGGCTCCAGAAATATAATGAATGCAGCGATAAAATTCGGTGCAAAAAGATTTATCATGGTATCTACTGACAAGGCAGTAAGGCCAACAAATGTTATGGGAGCAAGCAAGAGGGTATGCGAGCTGATTATGCAAAGTCTAAATGATGAAAATAGCATAAGGATGATGTGTGTAAGGTTTGGAAATGTTATAGGTTCATCTGGTTCAGTAATCCCGCTTTTTAAAAAACAGATAGAATATGGAGGTCCTATAACAATCACACATCCTGAAGTAACACGATATTTTATGACAATCCCAGAAGCCTGTCAGCTCATACTTCAAGCAGGGGCCTTAGGAAAAGGTGGAGAAGTGTTTATTTTAGAGATGGGAGAACCAGTAAAAATTAAAGATATTGCAGAGGAACTAATAAGGCTTTCAGGAAAAGAGCTTGGAAGGGAGATAGATATGGTATTTATAGGACTTAGACCTGGAGAAAAACTTTACGAAGAGCTTATTACTAAAGGTGAAGGAATTGTAAGAACAGAGCACAAAAAAATATATGTGCTACATACAAATAACAACTGGTATGGACATGGAA
>JAMOPX010000002.1 GCA_027064285.1 Desulfobacterales bacterium
AAAGGGAAAATCTTCTGCTGTCTGCACTGTGGCTACACTGATGATGCAGACATTAACGCTGCGAAAGTGATATTGCAAAGAGGGTTGGCTATCCTTAAAAGCTCTACCGCTGGGCTGGCGGGAAGTGGCGCCCGTGGAGAGGGCACTAACCGCCGGAACTGCCTTTGGGCAGGTCTACGAGTCATCCCTCGTTGAAGCGGGAATCCCTCGACTAAAGTCGAGGGAGGGTCAAAGATGTCAGATCTTAAAAGGATCATATCCCTTTTCCTTCAGTTTTGCATGAGCTGCTGCAAGTCTAGCTATAGGTACTCTTGGAGGAGAACAGGATACATAGTCTAAGCCAATGTGATGACAGAATCTTATAGAATAAGGATCTCCTCCATGTTCTCCGCATATTCCGATCTTTATGTCAGGTCTTGTTTTTCTTGCCCATTCCACTGTAATCATCATAAGCCTTCCAACACCTTTTACATCCAGTACCTCAAATGGATTGTGCTGAAGTATTCCTTTCTCATTGTAAAGGGGTAAAAATTTGTTTTCTGCATCTTCTCTAGAAAAGGAAAATGTTGCCTGAGTAAGGTCATTTGTTCCGAATGACATAAATTCTGCAAGCTCAGCAATCCTACCAGCTCTCATACATGCCCTTACCACTTCAATCATGGTGCCAAATTTAAAAGGAACCTTTATTCCGTATTTTTTCTCCACTTCTTTATGCACTTCATCCACATATCCATATACCCATTTTAGCTCTTGTAAAGTGCACACCTGAGGCACAAGTATCTCTGGATTTACAGAAAGCCCTTCTTTTATTATTTCAGCAGCAGCCTCTAATATTGCTCTTATTTGCGTCTTGTATATTTCTGGATATGTGATCCCAAGCCTTACTCCCCTGTGACCAAGCATAGGGTTTATTTCAGATAGAGCCCTGACTTTCTGAAGCAGTGCTTCCTTCTCCTTAATAAGAGATTCTGCCAAGTGTTTGTCTTTGAGCTCTTCTAAGGCATGACCAATGCTCTCTAAATTTGCAGCATATCTCTTGTAAAGTTCTGGATCAAGCAGTTTGAGTGTTTCTGGCAAATCCTCTATTGCCCCTACCATCTCTTTTAGTCTTTTTAGCCTGTTTATCTCATGCATAAGCTCATCTTCAGACGGTAAGAACTCGTGAATAGGAGGATCTAAAAGCCTGATAGAAACAGGCAAACCCTCCATTATTCTGAATATCTCTTTGAAATCCTCTTTTTGAAATGGCAAAAGCTTTTCCAATGCCTTTTCTCTTTGCTCCTTTGTATCAGCAAGGATCATTTCCTGAACAATAGGCAACCTGTCCTGCTGATTGAACATCCTTTCTGTTCTACAAAGCCCTATTCCTAATGCTCCATATTTTTTTGCCTTCATTGCTGCTTCAGGGGTATCTGCATTTGCCCTTACTTCAAGCCTGCTTATCTCATCAGCCCATTCTAAAAGAACTAAAAGATCCTCCATAAATTCTGGCTCTATAGTAGGAATCACTCCTAAGTAAACATTGCCGGTGCTTCCGTCTATTGTTATAAGATTTCCTTCCCTAAGAACCACATCTCCTACATAGGCTTCCTTTTTTTCGTAATCTATCTTTAAGGCTTCACAACCACAAACGCATGGTTTCCCCATACTCCTTGCTACAACAGCCGCATGAGATGTCTTGCCTCCTCTGCTGGTAAGCACTCCCTGAGAGGCAAAAAATCCGTGAATATCCTCTGGTTTTGTTTCTTCTCTTACAAGTATCACCTTTTCCCCAAGCTTTGCCTTTATTTCTGCCCTGTCTGCATCAAATACAATCTTTCCTGAAGCTGCACCAGGAGATGCAGGAAGGCCCTTTGCTAAGGGTTCCTTGACATATCTGGGATCAAGCTGAGGATGTAGAAGTTGAACCAGCATTTCTGGTTCAACCCTGAGTATTGCTTCTTCTTCTGTGATGAGACCTTCATTTACCATATCTATGGAGGTCTTGATAAAAGCAGATGCGTTCATCTTTGCATTTCTTGTCTGAAGGCAGTACAGCTTTCCTTTTTCTATAGTAAATTCAAAGTCCTGAACTTCTCTAAAATGCCTTTCAATGGTATGTCTCAGTTTCTCCAGTTCTCTGTATACAGCAGGCATTTCTTTTCTGAGCTCCTTTATAGGCTTGGGCGTTCTTATGCCTGCTACCACATCTTCTCCCTGTGCATTTGTCAAATACTCTCCAAAAAGCCTGTTTTCTCCCGTAATAGGATTTCTGGTAAATGCTACACCTGTTGCACTATCTTCTCCCATGTTACCAAATACCATTGTGCAGATATTTACTGCGGTTCCATTGGCCATATCTGGGGTAATATTGAACTCCCTCCTGTAATCCACAGCCCTTTTTCCCATCCAGGAATTGAATACTGCTTTTACTGCAATATAAAGCTGCTCATATGGATCAGAAGGAAATTCTTTCCCTGTGTTATATCTTATAATCTCAAGAAATCTTTGACACACTTCCTTTAGAGCCTCTGCATCTAAGTCTGTATCTAATTCTGCCCCATATTTTTTCTTTATCTCTTCAAATACCTTTGTAAACTTTTCTTCATCCACTTTTAATCCTATGCTTCCAAAAAGTTGGATAAAACGTCTATAAGAATCATAGGCAAATCTCTCATTGTTTGTAAGTTTTGCAAGTCCTTTTGTTACTTCATCGTTCATTCCAAGATTCAAGATTGTATCCATCATGCCCGGCATTGATATGGCAGCACCTGACCTGACAGAAACCAACAGCGGATTTTGTGGATTTCCAAATCCCTTTCCTGTCTTTTTTTCCAGATACTTTATCCCCTCCTTTATCTGTTCCATAAGCTCTGGCCAGAGCTGTTGTCTTCTTTTTTCCAAAAACTCTGCACAAGCCTCTGTAGTAATAACAAATCCTGGAGGAACAGGAATTCCTATCTGAGTCATCTCACACAGATTTGCTCCTTTTCCTCCTAAAAGCTTTTTGTTTTTTCCATCCCCTTCTTCAAAGGTATAAACATATTTCTTAGTCGCCATAGTAGCCCTCCTTTTCTTTTATTATCTCCTCCTAAAAATCTGCTACCTGAAGCCTTTTCCTCTTAAATATGATATCATTCAATGGCAGATTTTTGTATACTCTTCTGTATCTCATCTGTAATCACAACTGAGCCCTCTATTAAGTGAAAACAGATTCACAGCAGAAATTTTGGATCTTAAACCTATATTTGGATACTCATAGATGATAATCGCCTAATTTTCTTAATCTTTGCTTATTCTATATTTTTATTGGTTAAGGTTGCATCTTGCCTGTCCAGTTATTGCTTTACCATTATTTCATCGGATTTTATGATTACAGATGAGATATCTTCTCAATTGCATTTTGATATTGGTTATATTATTATTTTATCTACTAATCAAGAACATATAAGCTTATTTAAAAAAATTTTTCGAACAGGAGGCTTATAATTTATAATAATGAATGATACGCCATTCATCCCATAGCTGAAGCTTATGGGCTTTCTGGCGTGGATTTCTGTAACGGAGTAAAGTAAGTATGGATTTATTGAGCAAGCTTAGAGAAGATGCAAAAGAGATATTCCTTGAAGGAGTAAGGGCTGTTGATCCTTATAAGGCAGTATATAGGGAAATCGAAAAGTTAAAAATTTCACATGAACGCTATAATAGAATTTACATTGTTGGAGCAGGAAAGGCTACAGCTCCAATGGCAAAGGCAGTTGAGGATGTATTTAACGGAAACATAAAAGATGGAATAATAAATGTAAAATATGGTTTTTCCCAGCCTCTCAGGTATACTCAAATCATAGAAGCAGGTCATCCTTTACCAGATGAAAATGGATTAAAAGGAGCGAAGAAGATAAAACAGCTTCTTAAAGGCGTGGGAGAAAAAGATCTTGTCTTCTCTCTTATTTCAGGTGGTGGTTCAGCACTTCTTCCCATTCCAGCAGACAACATAACACTTCAGGAAAAGCAGACACTTACTCAGCTTCTTCTTGAATGTGGCGCATCCATAGATGAGATAAATGTTATAAGAAAACATATATCCCTATCTAAGGGAGGACAGCTTGCAAAAGCTGCCTTCCCAGCAGAGGTGATAAATCTTATGCTTTCTGATGTAGTAGGAGACAGGATAGACATTATAGCATCAGGCCCATTTGTTCCTGATCCATCCACATTTTCTGATGCATGGAATGTATTAGAAAAATACGATCTTGTTGAAAATGCACCAGAAACTATTCTTACTTACTTAAAAGCAGGTATAGAAGGAAAGATTCCAGAGACACCAAAACCTGGGGATAAGATTTTTAAAAATGTTTTAAATAGAATAGTTGCAAGCAATATTATTGCACTTAAGGCATGTGAAAAAAAAGCAAAAGAGCTTGGCTATAAAACATTGATTCTTTCTTCCATGATAGAGGGCGAAACAAAAGAAATTGCAAAAGTGCACTCTGCTATTGCTAAAGAGATAATAAGAACAGGAATTCCTATTCAACCTCCCGCGTGTATTATTTCAGGTGGTGAGACCACTGTTACTATAAAAGGAAATGGAGTCGGGGGAAGGAATCAGGAATTTTGTCTTGCAGCAGCTATAGAAATAGCGGAAATCAAAGGAAATGTTGTGATACTGAGTGGCGGAACAGATGGTAATGATGGTCCAACTGATGCAGCGGGAGCAATTGTAGATCCTTACACTGTAAAAAAGGGGTGGGAAAAAGGCATGGATCCAGTAAGGTATCTTGAAAATAATGATTCCTATACATATCTTAAAAATACAGATTCACTTCTTATTACAGGGCCCACAAGAACAAATGTTATGGATATACACATAATCCTTTGTGCTTAAAAAGGAGGAGGTTAAAAACAGTTAACAAAAAGTGTATATTAGCATACAATAATATTCATATAGAAACAGGTGCTTTTAAGTGCATAAAAGCTTTTATAGGAGGAAGTAA
>JAMOPX010000003.1 GCA_027064285.1 Desulfobacterales bacterium
ATTGTTCTTCTGGGTCCAGAAGTAAAGTCCTTGAGGAATGGATGGGCAAGTATCTCTGATAGCTATGCAAAGATAAAAAAAGGAGAGGTTTATCTCTACAATATGTATATAAAGCCATATCCTTATACTCATCATATGCCTATTGATCCTACAAGGCCAAGAAAGCTTTTGTTGCATAAGAGAGAGATAGACAGGCTGATAGGTAAGACAGAGGAGAGAGGATATACTCTTATACCTGTTAAGGTATATTTTTCCCCAAGGGGATGGGCAAAGGTTCAGCTTGCCCTTGCAAAAGGAAAGAAAAAATATGACAAAAGGCGAGAATTGAAAGAGAAAGAGCTAAAAAGAGAGCTTGAAAAGATAAAAAAGAGATATGGCTAAAAAAACAGCATCCGTACCTTGGATCTTTTTACTTTTATGACAGGTCCTTTTGTCCTGCTGTAAAATTCCAGATATTTGGTTATTGTATATTTCATATCTTTTCTTTCAGATATCTCTTGAATGCCTCTTACATCGTGAAAGTATTCTATCTTTTCATATATTTTTTTTGATATTTCATGCAAGTGCTCAGAACGGACTCTTTTTTCATCCACTTCAAATCCTCTTGATTTCATGACCCTAGGACCTGTAAATATAATAAGAGCACCTGGTTCTGCAATTATGACATCTCCCAAGGCAGCATAGCTAGCTATAGCTCCCCCAGTAGATGGATCAGATAAGATTGATATAAAAGGCAATCCATGTTTCTTTAACTTGTTTACTGCTGCCACCACTTTTACCATCTGCATAAGTGCTGAGATTCCTTCATAAAGCCTTGCTCCACCTGAACAACACACACTCACAAGAGGAAGTGCCTCTTCTATTGCATATTCCACAGCTCTTCTGAATCTTTCTCCAAAGACTACTCCCATAGATCCACCACAGTAATAAAATGAGCTTATGGCTAAGACCACTTGAAAATTATTTATTCTGCCAGTGCCTGTAACAAGAGATTCTTTAAAGTCTGTTCTTCCCTCCTGTCTTGCCAAAAAATCCCTGTAGTATTCTGTTATGGAATCCTCATCCAGCAAGTCATCTACACTTAAGTTTCTGTCCATTTCATGGAATGTGCCTGGATCAACCAAGCAATCTATCCATCCGCTTGCATCCAGTGGATATGAATATCCACAATAAGGACAAACATTATAGTTATCTACAAGCTCTTTGAGATTTATTAATCTTCCACACCCCTTTTTACCAGAATCATTTTCTTTTCCATCCCCACACTTTATAAATTCCTTTTTTACCATTTTAAGGGATACTTCTCCATAGGAGTCACTCACCTCTGTGAGGCTTGAATAATTTATAATCTTTATATCTAAGGGAGGTTTTTTAAATGCTTTTTTAATGGGTTTTTCTATATACCTTTTCAGATCATATATAATCCCTGTCTTTTTATACACACCAAACTTCATTGCCCTCTCTTCTCTTCTTTTTATAAGCTTGGGTATCTTTATCTTGAATACCTCCTTTACAGCTGCTGTGAGGAACTGATAGATATTGTTTGCCATTTTATCACAATCAGCTACATTTTCAGGAGATGGTACTATGTAGTCTATTACCCCAAGCCTTTTTAGTTCCTTGGCAGTTGGCTTTGAGATGTAAAGTGCTTCCTCTATCCGTCTCGGATCACGGAATATTATAGACGCCATGCTTTCTGGAGGTGCTGTGGCATATAGTGCATCTTCCATCTGACCCCTCACATCTGTAACCTGAATAGCTAAGGCGCCACCACTTCCTCCTTCCCCTAATATAAGAGAGAGACTCCTTATAGGAAGTAGAAGAAACTCTTTTATAAGATGTGCTATAAAAAATGCCTGAAACCTCTCTGCTGAATACATAGATATGTCTGCACCAAATGTATCTATTATAGTAAAGACTGCAGTTTCTTCTGGATCATCTTTTTTTGCTTCTTTTAATAGGCTTAAGATATAAGAATGATCATCTGCTGTAAGCATACCATAGTTTAGAATCTTTAAATCCTGACTGCTTTTAAAGTCCTCTGGTTTGGGCTTTTGCTGGCCAATAACATACATTTTTTTTCCTGAGAAAGTACATTTTCCTGCTACAAGAGATTTAGAAGGGGTTTCAAGGGGTTCATAATCAGGGAATAATCTATTTATTATATCGCTTGCTCTTGGCCTTAAAAGATGGCGAGTCCTTTTTTTAAATATATCCACAAGACTTTCTTCTTTCATCAAGTTCTCCCCAGAAAAAATCTTTGAATTTTTATCAAAAAAGAAAGGTTGTTATCAACTGTTAGTTTCCCCCTATATCTTCAAATATATGTGCTGGGGTAAGCAAGATCCTTTTAAATATATTTAAACTCCCTTTTACCAGATTTTGAATAGGTTTTTGTTCTACTTTTACATTACTAAGTGCCCCTTTTACTTCAAAATAATAAAGTGTAATCTTTTTGTCTTTTCCCGTAATTATATAGCCAACAACAGGGAGCTTGCTTATGATAGTATCTATTGTCCCTAAGGGCTGGATTGCAATCCCCAAATCAATCCATTTCTTATTCAGGTCTAAATTCCCTTTTCCTGCTGCATTCAGTGCTTTGCTTTCAAGTATCATTTTGTCAGAGCTGATAACGCCGTTTTTTATAGATGCCTTTATTTTTATAAGCTTAAAAGGGACTCCGTCTTCAAATACAGACGAGGGGTCAAACTTCCATATATTAGCTAGGCTGAAAAAATCAAGTATCTTAAGTACTGGCTGGGCTTTGTATATTTTTCCATCTGTTATGGAGATCTTGAATTTACCATTCATATGAGAAATGAACTGCTCTAATTGATCCGATTCTGTAAAGATATTAGCTTCTGCATTGATCTTTCCATCTATATATTTCTTTACTTCAAGACAGGAAAACATATGTTCCAGTGGCATGCTCTTCAATATAAGATGCATCTTATAGCCAGGCTTTTTTTTATCCGAATTTTTGGTCATACTCAGTTTTCCATGATCCATATTGGCTAAAAGCTTCTTTATAAGAATATTCCCATCTTTCAAAGAAAATTCACCTTTTATTGGTTTAAAAATTATGTTTTTGCAAGCTGCTTTTAATATCTCCACATGTAGATCTAATTCAGATCCCTTTAAAAATTCATCTGAATTATTTTTCTTTTTTGGTTTTAAATCTTTCAATTTTATCAAATCAAGATAGTCTAATCTTGCATAAAGCCTTCCTTTTAATCCTTTCCATCCTTTTATCCATCCATTTAAATGAAGTGGATATTTTTCTATCTTTGCATTTAAGGAAGATATGCTCACTTTTCTGTCATAAAAGATAAGTTTCATATTGCAATCCTTTATAAAAGGACCATCTTTTTGAACAAAAACCTGTTCCGCACCAAATATGCCATACAAAGAGGTCTGAAATGGATCTGAAAATGTATATTCTGCTTTTAGATTTGTATTAACAAGGCCTTTTATTGAGGAAAGTATATCTGCATAACTGATTCCCAGATCTTCTAAGTAAAGTCTTTTGGTTTTAATCTTTATCTTCAGCTTCTTTCTATTGCTTATTTCAGCTGAGGCGTAAAGATAGGATCTTTTTGAGCGAAAAAGAAATTCTTTTATGGATATCCTTTTTGGCCTATATTCTACAGAGAATTTTGTATAAAAAGGTGCTGGATTTAAACAAAATGAATAAAACCTAAGAGGTATCTTTTTCTTAGATGCTATTTTTCCTTTTATATACCAGATATCTTTTTTATTCTTTATACCTGCCTCTATTTTAAGCGGGCCTTTCACTGCTATGTTGTTGCCTAAGTACTTTTTCAAAAGCTTCTGAAGCCTGAGATCACCAAAGACATTGACATCTATATTTTGAAAGTTCTGGTCTATATGTGTCAGTACATGAAGTGTCGAATCTCCTAAGGTAATGTCTCCCTTAAAGTGGTAGTTGGAGGCAGTATCTATCCAGAAGTTTCCTTTTTTTATGAAAAGGGCTTCGGGTATTTTATTGGAAACTATCCTTGTATTGACAAAAAGGGCAGAAGAATTTTTGAATACAGGCATCTCCCATGATTCTTTATACTCACATACCACTGTTGTATCCATCTTGCCTGACACTTCTTTTAGATCCTTAACTGCTTTTAATAAAGCATCTGGAGTAAATTCCATGTGAAGCTGTGCCATCAAGTCAGTAAGATTAAATCTACCTTTAAGAAATAGATGATAGCTCCTTGATGAGTCATAGTAGAGGTCTTTTATCAGGAGACGAGCATCTTTTATCTCAGAAGAAGAAAGCTTAGCATTTATATCTTTTATAAGAAGATTTCCTTCTTTAAGTATTAGTTTGCCATTTATATCCTTTAAGGGAAATTTTGCCCCTCTGGGTAGCATGTAAAGTCTGTCCATCAAAAGACTTCCTGAAAGTACACTTCTATTTGCTGGATCATCCAGATGCTTAAGCTGATCTGGTGTGCCATTAAGAGAGAATCTGATCTCCTTTAGATCTCCTTTTTTTATTATTGGAAAAAGCCTTTTTTCAAGCCAGTCTGGAAGCAGGCAGGATGGAAATACCTTTTTAAATATATCCATGTTCATCCGAGAAGAGCTCATTTTAAGAGATATTAGAGGTGAACTTTTAGCCAAGGTGAGCTTAGAGTTTATCTCAAGCCTGAGCCCTTCACCAGATATGAGCATTGGCTGAAACAGGAGCTCTTTTTCCTTGTATCTGCTTTTGAACTGAAGATTTAGATAAGGAAAACTATATTTTTTCTTCTGCTCATCTGTTCCTATGAGTAAAAACTCTGGTTTGTCAATTCTTATATTCCCACTGGCTTCTATTCTTTCAGAGGATAAGACATTTATACTAAATTTGCTAAAGGCACTTCCGTTTGAAAAGATTATTATGTCTTTTTCTTTTATGCATGAAAGAGGAAAGTTATTCATACCTGCCTCAAATTTTGCTTGAATATCCTTATTTTTGTCAGTATATATGTTTCCTTTTATATTTACAGGGAAAGGGTTATCTTTAAGGATTACTTTTGATTTCAGCTCTAAGGATATGTTTTTTTCTGAAACCCTTTTAACATAAAGGTATGTCTTCTTTACACTTACAGGAAAAGGTTTGATAGATATAGCTGCATCTTTTACATAAACAGTTGGAAGACAAGCAAGCAAAAGAAGGAGTTTTTCCTTAGGAAGACCTTTTTTCCCTGATGAAGAAAGATTTTCTTTATTTATCAGAATGCTTGGTTTTTCCAGGATAACGGTTTCTGGGATCAGCTTTCTCTTTATCAGCTTTGATATTTTATAGTTAACGAAGATCTTGGGACAGGAAAAGCTAAATTCCTGCTGTTTTGATTGCACATATAACTGTTCTATTTTTATTCCTATGCCATGCCGCAAGCTTATTTTTATATATTTTGCGCGGATATTATAGCCTACTTTTTTAGATATCTTTTCTAATAGCTTGTTTTGAAAAGAAGGCTTGCTTATAAGTATCCCTGCTACTGCAAGCAGAGAAAAAAAGCAGAAAAACAATATACATACAGCTATTATTAATTCTTTTTTTCTACTCAAAATTTACTCTCTTGCTCTCTTTTTTTTATAACTGACTTTACGCAAAAGTTTCTGTCTTATCTGTATGCAGTATAGGGGTAAGACCTGAAGTGGATATAGGGGCAAGGGGGTTTTTCGGATGCGACTGTCGAAAGGGCGCTGTCTCTTCGTGGCTTATCTGTGGGGGAAACCGCAGTCCGTCACTCCAGTCTCTCCAAAACAAACATAGTCTTTTACCAGACATCCAAGCCCATTGGTAAGCGTATTTGATTAACAGTTGAGTGACGGGAATGCGGAGAGGGCAGGTATCCCCCGCAGATAAGTCACAGAAGAGACCAGCCCGAGAGACGTGGAGCAGACGAAAAACCCTCTTGCCCCTATACCGCATTCGCTGTCATTCCTCCTTCCTTTTGCGTAAGGTTAGTAAATAATCTTTAAGAATTTTTGCATGGTCAAAGGCAAGCTCTTTTGGTAGATTTTCTCTATAAAATATCCCAGTTTCTTTTGCGTCATCTCCTGCCTTTGGTAGCCCTTTTGCCTGAGCCACAAATACCACAGAAATGGTGTGAAATCTTGGGTCTCTTTTAGGATCAGAATATGCTCCAAGCTGATACTTCAACTGAACATCAAGGCCTGTTTCTTCCTTTGCTTCTCTTACTGCTGCTTGCTCCAAGCTTTCTCCATAATCTACAAAACCTCCGGGAATAGCCCATCCATATGGAGGGTTTTTTCTCTTTATAAGCACAATAGGGATTCCATCCATATCAATCAGCTCTATGATTATATCCACGGTGGGGAATGGATTTTTATATTTTTCTACTACCTTACCGCAATGTGGACATATCAGTGCTTCTTTCATCTTTTTCCCTCTTTTTTTAGGTGTATTTGAAGTGCAATAATAGCTGCAGGAGTAATTCCAGGGATACGGGATGCCTGTCCCAGTGTTAATGGTCTTACCTTAGAAAGCTTCTCTATTGCCTCCTTGGTCAGACCATGCACTTTTGTATAGTCTATGTTCTCTGGAATCTTTATTTCCTCTATTTTTTTTAGTTGCTCTACCTGTTTTTCCTGTCTTTTTATGTATCCTTCATACTTTATTCTTATTTCTACCTCATCCGCCACTTGGGAGTCCAGCTCTTTTAACTGCTCATCAAATACATATAGTTGATTAATTGATACTTCGGCTCTTTTCAAAAGATGGGCCAAGCTGATTGTATTCTTTATAGGAGCTGTTCCCATTTGCTTGAGCTTTTCTTGAACCAAAGGCTCTGGTCTTATCTTAAACTCATTTAATCTTTTTATCAGTGCTTCTACTTTTCTTCTCTTTTCACAGAAGGCTCTATATGTCTTTTCATCCACAAGACCAAATCTGTATCCTATGTCCATAAGCCTGAAGTCCGCATTATCTTCCCTCAATAAGAGCCTGTATTCTGCCCTTGAAGTAAACATCCTGTATGGTTCATCTGTGCCTTTTGTAACAAGGTCATCAATAAGAACACCAATATATGCCTGAGCTCTGCTCAATATAAGAGGCTGTTCCCCTCTTATCTTTAATACCGCATTTATCCCTGCCATAAGACCCTGTGCTGCTGCTTCTTCATATCCAGTTGTTCCATTTATCTGACCTGCAAAGAAAAGTCCATTTATAAGTTTGGTCTCTAAATTTGCCTTTATCTGGATAGGATTTATGTAGTCATGTTCAATTCCATAGCCCGGTCTTATGATTCTTGCTCTTTCTAATCCAGGTATAGATCTTACCATTCTGAGCTGTATGTCTACAGGAAGGCTTGTGGATATACCATTTGGATATATTTCAACTGTGTCTAATCCTTCTGGTTCTAAAAATATTTGATGTCGGGGCCTATCAGGAAATTTTACTATCTTATCCTCAATAGAGGGACAGTATCTAACACCTCTTGCTTTTATGATTCCTGTGTAAAGTGGGGATCTATCAAGTCCTTCTCTTATTATATCGTGAGTCTTAGGGGTTGTATAAGTTATATAACAAGGTAATTGGGGTAGCTTTATTTCTTTTGTACTAAAGGAAAAAGGCTTGGGATTCTCGTCTCCCTTCTGAACCTCAAGGCCTGAGTAATCAATACTCTTACCATCAAGTCGTGGGGTTGTGCCTGTCTTAAAGCGATCTATTTCAAAGCCCAGCTCCATCAGGTTTTCTGAAAGCCTGTTAGATGGGGGATCACCCATTCTTCCAGCAGGGAAATGGGTTAAACCTATATGTATAATCCCTCTTAAAAATGTTCCTGTGGTAAGGATGACTGTTTTTGAAAAGAATTTTTCTTTTATATTAGTCTCTACCCCATATACTTTTTTGTCTTTCACAAGAAGGCTTTCCACCATTGCCTGCCTTATGTGAATATTTTCCTGATTTTCCAGGACCTTTCTCATCCTCTTCTTATAAAGATACATATCGTTCTGGGTCCTTGTGCCTTGTACAGCAGGTCCTTTCTTGGTGTTGAGTCTTCTGAACTGGATTGCTGTTTCATCTGCATTCTTTGCCATTTCTCCGCCTAAGGCATCTATCTCTTTTACAAGATGTCCTTTTGCAAGACCTCCAATAGCAGGATTACAGCTCATCTGGGCTATATTGTCCACATTTATGGTCAGCAATAGCACCTTGTGCCCCATTCTTGCTATTGCAAGGGCTGCCTCACAGCCTGCATGTCCAGCTCCAACAACTATTGCATCGTATATGTCTTCAGCGCACATTTTCTGTTAAAAGCTCTCTTTCTTTTAAATCAAATTTTTTTGCAATCAAAAGCTCAAAGTCTCTTCCAATATACTGTCTGTTCTTTCTAAGATATAGCTTTATATTATCCCAATAGCTATTCAGTTCGGAAATATTTTTTATATATGTTAATTTTTGATCAATTTCTTCTATTTTTTCTCTTTTAAGCGCATCCCTTCTCAATTCATATACATCTATAATTCTATTTTTTATTTCCTCTGGAACCTTATCCAACTCACTTTTTTTTATTATATCTTCAAAGATTATATAGAGCTGATGAAAATCCTTTGCCTGATCCATTTTTTCTTTTGCTTTTATCACAATCTCTTCAAAAAGCTCTTTTGCCCTTTCTTCAAAAGCATTTTTTATCATAATCATATAGTCATCTAAATAAAAGGGATAGGACTTAAAGCTGTTTAGCAATTCTTCATAATAATTTCTAAGCCTTTCCATCTTTTTTATTTCTCTCATAGATACTATTTTTTCCTGAATATCTAATTTTTCCTTAAATCTGACAGTCAAGACATTTGGAAATTCTTCTCTTAAAAAAAAGAGACCATATTTTTCTGAGAATAAAGAGTAAGGATCTTCTCTATACCCCCATATCTTTTCTACAGAAAGGCTGTTTAGATAGTGATTTATTGCTTCATATCTTTTGTCTATTATCTGGCATATTTCCATAAAATTTATAAATACAGGAGAGTGAGTAAGATCAAAGGTTTCTGCTGATATAAGACAGAGCAAAAGCAGTTTTATCTGATTTTCATATCCCATGTAATTCGTAACATTTTCATATCCAAAGATACGGACTTTATCATCTACTAACCAGTTTAAAATATAATGTCGTATATACTCGGGAAGTGATTGAAATGTTTTGTATATTCTATAGGCCTCAAACATCTCCTTTTCAAATGTGGAGTATCCTATGCTCAAAAAGCCTTTTTGGCTGTAAATAAGTCTTATAGGCTTATCCATGAGAAGTTTTGCCAGCTCTGGAAATTCTACATATCTTATGCCTCTTAGCCTGAGTATTCTTTCTAAGGCATAGATCATTCTTCCTATATTTGTAATATTATTGTGTATATTTTCTTTATTTGCCAAACCTTTTTCCAGATATTCCTTTACTTGCAGATAAAGTGCTCCTCTTTTTGAAAAAAGCTTATTCATATATCCAATTAGAGTCATTTCTCCAGCTATTATCTTATCGCATATCTCTTTTATCTTAAAAAGCCTTCCAGCTAAGTCTTCCAACAAAAGGTCTTCTCTAATAGCCGAGAGCATAATAAATGAAAATATAAAAAATGCATCAAAGAGCTCTTGATCTTTTCTATCAAGCACTTCTTTAATAGCAAAGAATGAAAATTCTCCTCTTATCATGTGATGAAGCGTACTATGATACTTTACCAGAAATACGAGATATTCTTCTTCTTCGGCTTCTATTAAATAAAATTTTTTCATATTCTCTTGTCTTATAAATACAGCACCTGCGTCTCCAAGATCTGCAGGATTGAATTTTCCTTTATACTTTTCTCTTAAGTAAGGAATTCTTCCTATTTCTTGGAAAAAGAAAGATTTTATAAGTGCATTAAAAAGAACTGGTCTTTTATTTCTTAAGTGTTCCAGCATACTTATCAGACTGGTCAATTGAGAATCGCTTACTCCCACAGTCCCTGTAGCCATAAGGCCAAATTCTTTTTTTGCGAGCTTGTGCAGGAATTCTTTGTCCTGAAATTCTTCTTTTTCATGTCTTATTAATGCATAAAGCTTTTTTGTGGTGTTAAGGATGTACTTGAGAGGAGAAAATCTCATGTATATGTGCCAGGACAGACTCATCTGTTGCAGAGTTTTGAAAAATGGGAAGAGGAAGTTCAGTACAGATGGTGCGTAATTGTATAAGGCCTCAAGGTTTGTATAAAAAGAATCTGGTTGAAACATGTTCTTTAAGAAGACTTTTCTAAGTTCTTCTCTTATCTTTTCTACCTCTTTTACCCAATTCTTGTGTCTTAAAGGCAGTAGCCTATCTTCCAAAAAGTGAAGAATTCCTTTATGGGCTTGATAAAATAGCTCTACTTCTGAAAATCTTTTTTCCAGCTCTTTAAGTCCTTCATTAGAGATACGATATATCTTAGGAGACTTTGAAAATGAGCTATAGAATGCATTTAATACCTTTATATTGTTATCCAGATCCATGTATCCAACAGCCAGGGTCTCTTTATCTGGATCGAGCTTTAGATATAGTCCTGTGCCTATAATTACAGTAAACCTATTTTTACTTAATTGCTCTGAAAGATTTTTTATTCCTTCTGAATCTATATGATTTAGATTTATATGAGAGGTTTCCAAGTCAATCTTTTTAACAAACTCATCTGTTTGTTCTTCTGGGATTTGATCCAATAAGGGATTAAAATTTATCACATCCGATGGTGAGGAATTTATTGTGATCCACAAGAGTAAAAATACATTTTTACTGCTCATTTTTCTAAATATACGGGCTGTCCCATGCAGATCTGAACGCAGGATTCTTCTGTAAAAAGTGGTAATCTGTAAGGGATCAGATTTTAGGTATATATTTTCAAATTGATTCATTATGTCTATTAAAGTTCTCATGTTATATATGTTTTTGAGATTGTTGGGATCATAATCTGCTAAAGCTTCAAGCTCTTTCTCACCTTTCTCTTTTATCTCTTGCCAGTTGTTTAAAAAAGAGTGGTATCCCATCATCATAAGTGTTCTTTTTATAACTTTTCTTCTGAGTCCTTCTATGGACTCTGCGCCTTCATACACTACAGTCTGCCAGTCCACATCCTTGCTTATAACAGCCCTTACCATAAGGTCATATATCCTGAATAGTTCTATTACCTCTTCTGTTTCCACAGGTCTTCCAGCAGAGGCCTCCATTTCTGCAAAGCTCATCAGGCGGAAATATCTGAGAAAATTAAGAGCAGTCCTTATTCCATATCTATTTGCGGTGTCTATTATAGGCTTGAGAGAAGCTTCATTAATCTTTCCAGCTATTATCCTTCTTATAGGGCCATGACCCAACGAGATTAGATACAGCTCTTTTAATAGCTCTATATTAAAACCAAAAAGTCCAAGCAGTTCTAAATTTTCTATAAGCTTAGTACTGATCCCTTCTATTTGTTCAGGGTTAAAATAATAAATAAGCTCAGCTATTTTGTTCTTTTTCTTTATGAGATCTAATACTGCTTTTATTCCTTTAAATCTTCTGTTTTGGAAATATAAAGGAGTCTTTAATCGATCCATAAATATCTTTGGTATATTACTATATATCTCTGGATTCTCTTTCAGCCTTTTTACTGCCTCTATCACTTTTAATACATATTCAAAGGAGTTTCTGTAATCCGGCATTAATTCTGGAGAAGCTCCATATATCTTACTTTCCAAGATGTCCTTTGTAATGCTATATAAACTAAAAGGAAGAGTTTTTTTTCTGCCCTGGTAAATAAGTATGTATTCAGGTTCATATTCATAAAACTCAAATCTTTTTTCCCATTCTTTTTTTAAAGTCTCAGGAGTAATGGCGCAGAAGTTCTTTTTTTCCAAATACCTATCAAATAGTTTGCTCCACATCTTTTTTTGATCTTTTTTGATATACTTTTCAGGTAAGGAGAAGTCCATATATGGAAGCTTGTTTATTTCTTCAAGACTTAGAGATGATATATCTTTTCCATTTAAAAGTTTGTTTACAAGTTCTGGTTCTATATATATTCCTCTTAAATAGCTATAGAATTCAAATTCACTAACATAAATAGGTTTTCTTTCAAATTTATACCTAGATCGTGTCTTAAAGAGATGAGCAAAAAGGGCAAATCTTTTTTCTTCCTGTTCAGTTTTAAATCTTACTTTTATTAGTTTGGATTTTTTTGGAAAGTACCTTTCAGAAATAACAAACAATCCTCCTTCCTGGATCAAGAACTTATATATCTTTGTCAATATATAATTTGCATATTCTTCTATTTCATTTTTTTCTCTACTTATTATTTCATATATGTCGTCTGTAATAATGAAAAGATCTATGTTTTGTTTTATATCCTTTAATTTAGCGACTGAATCTACGGGTATAAAATTGTGTTCTAAAAATATATAAGAAAGTTCCTGAAATATAAGGTCTGTAGCTTTTAAAAATATGCCTATATTGTAACTTTCTTTGGTGCGATCCTTTACATATTCCCTAATAAAACTAACTATCTGATCTACTTTTACCTTTATATCTGTAAGAGAACTGGAGACAAAATGAAGAGGGATAAGATAATAGGGTTTTCCTTTCTTAGAAAACCTTATCAATAATCCTAACTTTTTATAAATTTCATTTATTTTTTTATAATATTTTTTTACAAAATTCTCATTTCCTAGGTCTATGGACAAAAGCAAGTCCAGTTCTTCTTTTGTGAGTCTGTCATATCCTTCTGTAATTCCAAATCCATAAGCATCTCCCCCAAATCTGCTGGGTATTCTGGCAGGATGTCTTAAAGCCGGCAAAGTACCCAGAGGTATATCCTCTGGATCTATCCCCAGTTCCTCAAATTCATCTGGGCTTATAAAGCCAAAAGGGTCTTTTTCTCTTAAAAAGAGATAGGATGGATTTGCTTCCATAATAGCCTTTAAAATAACAAATCAAATAATTGTTGTACTGAATCTATTTTCAAGATCTCTATTGGAAATTCTAAACTTTTTTCTCCCAGCCCAGCCTTGGCAGTGATGCATTTTGAAAAACCAAGTTTTACTGCTTCTTTTACTCTTAACTCAGGATTGTTAACCCCTCTTACTTCTCCTGCAAGCCCTACTTCACCAAAGAGTATTACATCTCTGTCCACTGGCTTGTCTAATAGACTTGATATAATAGCAGTAACTATTCCAAGATCAACTGCTGGTTCATCTACCTTTATTCCACC
The DNA here is from genome assembly GCA_027064285.1 of Desulfobacterales bacterium. Classification (GTDB taxonomy): domain Bacteria; phylum Desulfobacterota; class DSM-4660; order Desulfatiglandales; family JALVZP01; genus JALVZP01. Next base: position 13,213 of record JAMOPX010000003.1, read on the forward strand.
AGCCACATTTACAAATATATCATGATCTCCAAGCCTGAGACCAAGCCTTTTCCATAAAACAGCTACAAGTAGGGAGACCCTGTTATGATCTACTCCTACTGTAGTTCTTCTGGGAACTCCCAAATGAGATGGGCTTACCAATGCTTGTATTTCCAAAAAAACAGGCCTTGTCCCCTCCATACACGGCACAACTACTGAACCAGAAACCTTTTCCGGCCTCTGTTCCAAAAATATTTTGGATGGGTTAGATACCTCATGTAGCCCTGTATTTTTCATTTCAAATACACCTATTTCATTGGTAGGCCCATATCTATTTTTTACAGATCTCAGTATCCTATATAAATGATTTGAGTCTCCTTCAAAATAAAGCACTGTATCTACTAAATGCTCCAGCACTTTTGGCCCTGCAATAAGCCCTTCCTTTGTAACATGACCTATTAAAAACATAGAAATGCCTGATTGCTTTGCCACAATCTGCAATCTATAAGATGTTTCTCTCAGCTGGGCCATACTTCCTGGAGCAGATGACATGGTATCTGTATAAAGGGTCTGGATGGAATCTACTACCAGTATGCTTGGTTTGATCAGCTTTATTGTTTCTAATAGCTCCTCTAAGTTTGTTCCTGTGGCAATATAAAGATCTGAAGCATCAATCTTAAGCCTTTCTGCCCTCATTTTTATTTGCTGAAGAGATTCTTCTCCTGAAAGATATAGGCAAATAAGACCTTTTTTGCTAAGAATATCAAGAACCTGAAGCATAAGAGTAGATTTTCCAATACCCGGATCACCTCCTATCAAGATCACAGAGCCAGGCACTATTCCGCCTCCTAAGATCCTGTCAAATTCTTCTATACCTGTTTTTATCCTATTTTCATCTTTAATAAATATCTCTTTTATGGGAGTTGGTGGAGAAATGTTCCCTTCTAAGGGCTTATTTATCTCTTTTTTCGCTAATATTTTTTCTACCAAACTATTCCACTGGCCACAGCCAGGGCATCTTCCCATCCACTTTGGGGTTTGATATCCACAGCTTTCGCATATAAAAACTGTTTCCTTCTGCTTTGGCATATTAGATATTAGAATTAATCCTGTTTATTTTCGCCACCAATCCTACGAGGACTTGGTTCATATATTACAGATGGATGCTGTTTGAGGGGTTGTGGAAACAGATTCATGAGCTGATATATTTCTACTGGCATATCTGTGCTTACTGGAAGACCCAATTTTTTTGCCTCTTCACAAGTAATAGGATAATCATGGGTCCATCTTCCCTGAGAAAGGATTTCTGCCAGCTCTTCAGCCTTCTGTTCAGTATATCTTCCTGAAAGAAGATCCTTTAATTGGTTCTTCATCTGGTTCAGAGCTTTCTCAGCTATATCTGCCATTATAAGGGTATTATCTTCTATCTTATCTATAGGCTTTTCTTTTTTTATCTTTACGATGGATGCTGCTGGATGCTGGCCAAGTTGTGGATCTACTGGCCCTAAAACCGCATGTTCATCCATAACTATCTCATCAGCAGCTAAGGCTATAAGTGTTCCTCCACTCATGGCATAGTGTGGGATGAATGCTGTAGTCTTTGCCTTATGCCTTTTTAAGGCCTTTGCAATTTGAAGGGCTGCTAACACCAATCCTCCAGGTGTATGTAAAATTATATCTATTGGTACATCTTCATCTGTAAGATGAATTGCTCTTATAACCTGCTCTGAATCATTTACATCAATGAACCTCATAACAGGAAATCCAAAAAAGCTCATGGTCTCTTGTCTGTGAATGAGCAATATAACTCTTGACCCCCTTTCTTTTTCTATCTTTTCTATCATCTTCTGTCTTGCTGCTTCTAAAAACTTCTGTCTTAAAAGGGGCTGAAGACTCATAAGGATGAAAAAAAGCCAGAATATATCAAAGCCGTTCATTATATTTACCTCCTTTAGCGATTTGTTTTTTCATGAGATAATGAAAGAACTCCCCAAGGGGATTTTTGATCTTTATAAACAGCGGATTTCTTTCCCCAGCAGAAGAAGTTGTGCAAGATAAGTCCAGATATAAAACCTCCCACATGTGCCCACCACGCAACTCCTCCTGCAATCTGTTGATGCACCACAGAAAGAGTGCCGGAAAATAATTGGAGAAAGAACCACCATGCCAAATATAATACTGCAGGTATCTCAAAGAAAAAGGGAAAGAAAAATATAGGTATTAACACGATGATCCTTGAAAAGGGAAATAATACATAATATGCACCCAGAACCCCTGATATTGCACCAGATGCTCCAATAATAGGAACTACGGAATTTGGATGTAGATATATATGAAAAAGAGACGCACCTATTCCACAAACCAGATAAAAGATTACAAATCTGAAGCTCCCCATATTATCTTCCACATTGTCACCAAATATCCATAAAGTCCACATATTGCCAAATAGATGTATCCATCCACCATGCAAAAACATACATGTTATAAGATCAATATACTTAAACCCTGGCAAAAGCTCTTTTGCAATAAAAGGGTCAGTATATCTAGCAGGCACAACACCAAAATAAAATATTAATTTATTTAAAGCTTCGGGTGGAAGAGATACCTCCAGCAGAAAAATTCCCACATTTATACCAATAAGAATATAAGTTGCAATGGGAACTCTACATCTTGGAGCAATATCTTGAATAGGAAACATCCTGATCTTCTCTTTTTTGTTACAGATTAAGCATAACTATAGCATAAGTCAAGAAGAATAGAGGTCTCATCTGTAATCACAACTAATACAAATTTAAAATCATCCTAAAAAAGGTCATGTTCTATAATTCCTGCAAAAAATGGTGGCCTGAGGTTATAATTGTAAGGCCACCCGAAAAGAACATAACTTATGAAAAGGATACCAGCAAGTCAATGAAATTATGTTGGCACTATGACCACAGTAAAGGTAGGAATGTCAAAAGGTTCAATATTATCAACTGGACCTTACGCAAAAGTTTTTATTTCACGAGGGAGGGAGAACAGCGAATGCGGTATTGGGGCAAAAGAGGTTTTCGTCTGCTCCAAGTCTCTCGGGCTGGTCTCTGCCCTTCCGACAGTCGCAGACGAAAAACCCCCTTGCCCTTATTCGCTTCCGGTCTTACTCCTATACTGCATACAGATAAGACAGAAACTTTTGCGTAAGGTCAGTTATAAAGTGAACGCCTAATTGGTATTACTCTCAAAGTCGGAAGAGGCTTTTTGTGTTTTGACTTTTTTAAGACTCTGTTTTAAGGTTAAAATGATTTTGGAATATGAGGTATAAGATGAGGCTTTTTAAATGGATTTATGTTTTCATTCTTATCCTGTCTTTAAGTTGTGCAGTGAATCCTGTGACTAAAAAAAAGCAATTAATGTTAGTTTCAGAGGAAGAAGAGTTTAAGATGGGTAGAAGTGCTGCAAAAGAGGTAGAAGAAGAGATGGGAATCTATTTGGAGCTTCCCCAATTGAGAGCGCTTGTAAAAAAAGTGGAGGATAATATTGGAAAGCATAGCGATAGACCATATCTTATTTACAGAACTGAGATAGTAGATACTCCAGATTTTAACGCCTTCGCACTTCCTGGTGGTTTTATATTTGTGCATAGAGGACTTCTTGCGAGAATAAACTCTGTAGATGAACTGGCTGCTGTGCTTGGACATGAAACCACTCATGTGGCTGCTCGGCACTCTGCTGCTCAAATATCTAAGGAAAAGCTTATAAACTTCTTATTGTTTGGTGTTAACATTGCTACAGGGGGAGTAGTTCAGAACTATGGTCAGTTTATAAATTTAGGGTTTGTTTTGGCATTTAACAAATTTTCAAGAGATTATGAAAGACAGGCAGACTCCTATGGAATTATATACATGACAAGAGCGGGTTATAATCCTTTGGCTTTTTTAAGTGTCTTAAAGCAGATAAAAAGATTAGAAGCAAAAGAACCTTCTTTGTTTGAAGTATGGTTTATGACACACCCTCCCACAGATGAGAGAATAAAACTCGCGAAAGAGGAACTTAAAGAGCTTAGGCGCACTTGTCCCAAGTGTTTTAAGAGGCCAATAAGGAGAAACGAATATATTGCTCTCTTAAACGGACTTGCTATAGGAGAAAGAACCAACAATGAGCTAGTACTGAAAGATAGATATTATAATAAACAGTACTATTTTAGCATAAAAATTCCCTATGGTTGGTTTGTAAGACTAAGAAGTAAATATGCGACAGTTATTTTCTTAAATTCTAAAAAGCAATTTTTCGCTTTTGTGGATGTTGATCCTCTTATGAAAAGAATCAGCAGCAAGGACTATCATAAAAGGAATGAAAAACAGATGTTACGACAAGGGCTTATAAAATTGCAAGATTTGAAGATAAAGATACCTTACGGCGCTATGGTAAGTATATTTAAAGGATTTGATAGAAGTAGGGGTGAAATAACAGCAGAACTTATTTCCTTTGTTAGAGGAGAGAATGGATATAGGCTGGTAGGTTCGAGTAGAAAAAAGGATTTCTCAGAACTACAGAAGGCACTTATGGAAATGATAAATGGATGGGAATTTCTTAAGCCAGAAGAAGCTATGAAGCTTCAGCCTCTTCGGTTAAAGATACATAGGGTGCGCAAGGGAGAAACATGGAAATCTATTACCATAAAATATTACGGTTCAGACATTGGTTCTGCAAAGCTGGCAGAGTTTAATGGCTTTGATAAAGGGAAAGAACCTCCCTCCGGAATACTTATAAAAATTCCTCCTACATTGCGTTTTTACTAATTGTGTGATTCTTCGACTATCTCTCGACTTTGACAGTTATAGTAGAAAATTAGTAGAATGGAGACAGCAATTCTTGGTAAAAAACAAAAGCACGTTTTTTTGTTTGTGATTACAGATGAGCAGATGAGAGAATTACTGCTTGACAGAGAGTTGGTGGATCACTATACTAAACCAATAATTATATTACTATATAGAAATATATAAAAACATCATGAAACTCATTGAAGTTATCCGTAAATACTTGCCTATATGGGTTGCTTTCTCCATACTTCTCGCCTTATTCATAGGTTATTATGAGCCAGAAGTTAGAAATCTTAAGTTAATAATACCTTTTTTGCTGTTTTTAATGCTCTATCCAATGATGATTAATCTTAGAGTAGAAGACCTCAGTAAGGCTCTTAGTAATTTAAAGCTGGTATCTATTGCAATTATTATGAACTTTTTATTTACCCCTATTATGGGTGCTATTTGGACCCACATCTTTCTTAAACATACTAATCCATTTTTAGCAATAGGGTTTATATTAAAAGTGACTGTCCCATGTAGTGGCATGGTAACAGCATGGACAGGTTATGCCAAAGGACGAATTGAATCTGCACTTATAATTGTAGCATTAAGTCTTATTTTAGCTATATTTTTGGTTCCCTTATGGATGTGGATCTTAGCCGGAACATATGTCACCATTAATCCTTTAATTATCTTTAAAAAGATGTTGCTCATAGTTGTTATTCCACTTATAGCAGGAATGTCAACCAGAAAACTTCTTATAAAGAAGTATGGGATAAAAAGATACAAGCAAAATATTGCCCCTTATTTTCCAGCTATTTCTACTTGTGGAATGCTTTTGATGGTATTTGTTATTATATCCAGTCAAGCTAAACTAATTATAAGCAATATTCACTGGATAATTCTTATTATTATAGGAATTGCTACTCTATATCCTTTGCTTTTTACCATTGCAATAATTATAGCTAAACTCCTACATATAGATTATGAAGATGCTATGGCTCTTGGATACAGTGTTACCGCTAAAAATCACGCTATTACAATTGGAATAGCTACTACTACTTTTGGAGGGACATTGGCTGTTCTTCCCGCAGCAGTAGCTCCTATTATTCAAATTCCAGTTATGCTTTTATATTTAAACTTGTCAAAAAAAATAAAAAGTTTTCTTTCTGCTTGACAGGAGCAATCTCAAAAAAAGAAAGTAATGTTAAAGTTATACCAATACCAATTAAAAATCATTCTAAAAAAGCCTCCTTAATATAAGGGTAAAAAGTAAGCTTTTTTAAGGTCTGGGGTGTAAAAGAATTAACTATTTTACATACAGCATTTTTCAATTTTTTATACTTTCTTTTATTAAGTGACCTTACGCAAAAATTTCTGTCTTATCTGTATGCAGTATAGGGATAAGATTGGAACAAGTCTCTCCAAACCAAGCATAGCCCTTTACCAGACATCCAACCCCGTTGGTAAGCATATATTTGATTAACAGCTAAGTGACGGGAATGCGGAGGGGGCAGGTATCCCCCGCAGATAAGTCAGAGAAGAGACCAGCCCAATAGACTCGGAGCAAACGAAAAACCCCTTGCCCCAATACCGCATTCGCTGTTATCCCTCCCTTGTGAGATAAACCCTTCTGCGTAAGATCAGTTATACCAATCTCATCTGTAATCACAACTTAGCCCTTTATTGAGCAAAAACAGCTTTACAGCAGGAATTTTGAGCCTTAAACCTATATCTGGATACTTGTAAATGATAATCAGCTAATTTCTTAATCTTTACTTATTCTGGACTTCTTATGGATTAAGGTTGCATCTTTCCTGTCCAGTTCTTGCTTTACCATTATTTCATAGGATTTTTTGATTACAGATGAGATTGTTTTTACTTGACTGCAACAGTAATCCTTAGGCAGAATATCTAAGAAATGAACAAATGGGCAGATTATTATACAAAAAAGGCAAAAGACCAGAATTGGCTGGCTAGATCTGTTTTTAAGCTTCAGGAAATAGATAAAAAAACCAAACTTATCAGAACTGCAGCAAATGTTCTGGATCTTGGATGCTATCCAGGTTCTTGGTCTCAGTACTCGCTCAAGAAAGTGGGGAAAAAAGGGCGTGTTACGGGAATAGACATCTTAGAACCAGACAGATTAAATTCAGAAAATTTCTATTTTATAAAGGCAGATGTGTTAAAATTAGACCCTGAACAATTAAAACAAAAGATAGGAATTCAAGATGTGGTTTTAAGTGATATGGCTCCAAAGACCACAGGAATAGTTATAACAGATGTGGCTCGTTCCTTAGAGCTTGCATACAAAGCACTTGAGATTGCCTTATCTATTTTAAGATCAGGAGGTAATTTTTTATGCAAGGTGTTTGAGGGAAGCGGATTTGAACAATTTAAAAAAGAGGTTTCTTTAAGTTTTAAAAAAACAAGGCTGATCAGGCCTGTCAGCACCAGAAAAAAAAGCAGAGAGGTCTTTGTTGTAGGAATTTACAAAAAGGATTAAAAGGAGGTTTTTGGTTATGTCAGGGCATTCCAAATGGAGTTCTATAAAGCACAAGAAAAAACTTGTAGATGCAAGAAAAGGAAAGATATTTACCAAACTTATAAGAGAAATCACGGTTGCAGCAAGACTGGGTGGAGGAGATCCAGATAAAAACCCAAGACTCAGGGCTGCTATAGCAGCAGCAAAGGCAGAGAACATGCCTAAGGAAAATATAGAAAGAAGCATAAAAAGAGGTACAGGAGAGATAGAAGGTGTTAACTATGAAGAAGTAAGCTATGAAGGATATGGCCCTGGTGGAGTAGCAGTACTTGTGGATTGTCTTACTGACAATAAAAACAGAACAGTAGCTGAACTGAAGCATATTTTTGAAAAATACGGTGGAAGCATGGGAGAACCAGGATGTGTTGCATGGGTTTTTGAAAAAAAAGGAATTATCTCTATAGAAGCAGATAAAATAGATGAGGACAGTCTTTTGGAAATCGCCCTTGAAGCAGGAGCTGAAGATGTAAGAAATGCTGGCACTCAGTTTGAGGTAATCACAGATCCTGCGGACTTTGAAAAAGTAAAAAAGGCAATAGAAGATGCTGATGTTCCTTATAGCTTAGCAGAAATAACAATGATTCCTAAGACCACTGTAAAGTTAGATGGCAAAAAAGCTGAACAGATGTTGAACCTTATGCAAGCTCTTGAAGACTTAGATGATGTAAGCCATGTCTATGCCAATTTTGATATACCTGATGAGATCATGGAGGCTATGGCTAAGTGATAATAATGGGGATAGATCCGGGATCCCGCATCACAGGATACGGGATTATCCAAAAGCAGGGCGAATATCTAAGCTGGGTAGATGATGGAGAGATTTTGCCTCCAAAGGATTTATCCCTCTATGAAAAAACCTTTTCCATCTTTTTAGAACTAAAAAAGCTCATTCAGCTTTATAATCCAGAAGAATTAGCAATAGAGGATATTTTTTATTATAAGAATGCTAAAAGTTTTGTTAAATTGGGACATATAAGGGGAGCAATAGTAATCGCCTCTTTTTTGTGTAAGGTGCCCATATTTGAATATACCCCTCTTCAGGTAAAAAAAGCAGTTACAGGATATGGAAATGCCAGTAAGGAGCAGGTAAAAGAAATGGTAAAATTCATACTTGGCATAAAAAAGGAAATAGGAAATGATAGTTCAGATGCATTGGCAATTGCTATTTGCCATGCCAATTCTCGAGACTGGATAGAAAATGATCGCTTACATAACAGGCAAGATTATAAGTAAAGAAGCCGATTCGGTGATAGTAGAAAATAATGGTATAGGATATGAGATATTTATTCCGCTTTCCACATTTTATGAACTACCCCGGCATTATGAAAGCGTAAGTCTTTATATTTATCCATACTTAAAAGAAAATACCTTAACCCTTTTTGGATTTTCATCCATGCTGGAAAAAAGGCTTTTTATGATGCTCATATCTGTAGCAGGAATAGGGCCAAAGCTTGCCATCAATATACTTTCTGGTATAGGACCTGAGGAATTATTAAATGCTATTTTAAATGAGAATACAGCTCGACTCTGTAAGATCCCTGGAGTAGGTAAAAAAACAGCAAAGCGGATGATTTTAGAGTTAAAAGAAAAGATTAACACTATTCTTCCAGAAGCAAAAATAAAAGCTGAAGATGAGAAAAATCCTGTTTTCGAAGATGCTGTCTCTGCACTTGTAAACTTGGGCTATCCCTTAGAAGATGCAAAAAAGGTGGTAGAAGAAGCCAGCCTTGGTAGTAATAATATTGAGTTGGAAGAGCTTATTAAGAAATCTTTAAATATCATAGCAAAGAAGTTATGAAAGAGAGGAAAAGCTTCTTGAATCCCAATCCCTCTCCTGATGATCTGAATGAAAAAGGTCTCAGGCCCAAAAGCCTGCAGGAATACATAGGGCAAGAGGATTTAAAAAATAACCTGCGGGTTTTTATAGAAGCAGCCAAAGCAAGGGCAGAGGCATTAGACCATGTCCTTCTTTATGGAGGCCCAGGTCTTGGAAAAACCACTCTTGCTTATGTGCTGGCTTATGAACTGAATGTTAATATAAAAAGCACATCAGGCCCTGTGATTGAAAAGCCAGCAGATCTGGCCGCTGTTCTAACTAATCTTAAGCCAAGAGATATCCTGTTCATAGATGAAATTCACAGGCTCAATAAAACAGTAGAAGAACTGCTTTATCCAGCAATGGAAGATTTTAAGCTTGATGTCCTTATAGGACAGGGGCCTTCTGCAAAAACAATGAAGATTCCTCTTTCACAGTTTACCCTGATAGGAGCCACTACCAGAATAGGGCTTCTTTCTTCACCTCTGAGAGAAAGATTCGGGGTTGTACTGAGACTTGACTTCTATTCTCCTCAAGAACTCAAAGAAATAGTGTTTAGGTCTGCAAGTATACTCGGAATAGAGATTGAAGAAGATGGGGCATATGAAATAGCAAAGAGGTCAAGAGGAACTCCCAGAATAGCAAACAGATTATTAAAGAGAGTAAGAGATTTTGCTCAGGTGGAATCAAATGGAGTAATAACTAAGGATATAGCAAAAGGATCCTTAGATAGGCTCGAAATAGATGAGTATGGGCTTGATAAGATGGACAGACAGCTCCTTCTCACCATAATAGAAAAATTTGATGGTGGCCCAGTTGGACTGAGTACATTGGCTGCAGCTATTGGAGAAGAAAAGGATACAATAGAGGATGTATATGAGCCGTTCCTTATGCAGGAAGGCTTTATAAAAAGGACCTCAAAAGGAAGAATTGCTACAAAAAGGGCATATAAACATTTAGGAATAACAAAAAGATACATAGGCCAGGAAATAATTCACTTTTAAAAATGGAGGCATATTATGGACATTATAAAAATTAGATTCAATTCGGGATTCAGTGACATCCACGAGCACATACAAAGGCTCATGGATGAGATGCTTAGTGTGAGCAGACCTTTTATCACATCCCAAACTACTGCATGGGTACCAGATGCAGATGTGTATGAGACAAAAGAAGAGATCGTTATTGTAATAAATCTGGCAGGGGTAAAAAAGGAAGACATAGAGGTGTTTTTATATGAAGACTATATATATGTGAAGGGAATAAGATATCAGCCTGTAAAAGAAAGAGAAGTTATCAGATATCACCAATTAGAGCTGGGATACGGAGAATTTGAAAGGGCATTCAGAGTGCCTGCACCTATAAACAGAAATTCCATAGAGGCAAGCTGGTCTGATGGCATTCTTATGATAAGAATAAAAAAGCAGCTCCCGGTTACAAAAACCATAAAAGTAAAAGCAGTATAAGGAGGATATCATGCAACAAGAAGTGACACAGATTCAGATTCCAGAAGTACTGCCTATATTACCCGCAAGGGATACTGTTATATTTCCACGAATGGTACTTCCTTTAATGGTAAAAGAAGAAAAGTATATAAGGCTTATTGAAGACTCACTTAAAAGCCATAAGATGCTTGTTGTTTCCATGGTAAAAGACCCTGAAAAGACATATGAGGGTATTCCAGATATATATGAGATAGGTACAGCCTGTCAGATACTCAGATTCACAAAAGGTCCTGATGCAGCTCTCATAATGGTTCAGGGAATAGCCAGAGTTAGGATAATGCTTATGACAGCTGTAGAGCCTTATCCTCAGGCAAAGATAGAAAGGTTGGAAGAGCCTGAATATAGAGACAAAGAGATAGAAGCATTAATGGCGAGTATAAGAAGTGTGTACAAACAAATAGTAGAGATAGCTCCTCATCTTCCACCTGAACTTATGCACTTAATAGATACTGTGGACAAACCAGGAACTCTTGCTGATATGGCGGT
>JAMOPX010000004.1 GCA_027064285.1 Desulfobacterales bacterium
CTTTGGTGCGTTTAGCTTCTCTCATATTCTTATGATATGCTATTTCTGATTCAAAGTTAACAGTTTCGAGTTGTATCCCTGCTTTGAAAAGCAGGATTTTAGCCCGTTGTTCTTTCTATAAAAGAAAGATAATGATAAAATTAAAAAAATCCTATAATACAAGAATTCAAAGTAAAGATATTCTAATAAAATATGGAAGAATTAACAACAAAAAAGAAAAGTTCAAGAAAAATACAAATAGCTCTTTTTATGGCTTTATTCTTTTTAGCAGTTTTTTTTGTTCTCCTAAAAAAGGGAGAAAATAAAGAGACATTTAACTATATTACTCAAGAAGTAAAAAAAGGAGACCTCCTTGTTACTGTAACTGCTACGGGAAATCTTCAAGCCCTTAATCAGGTAGATGTTGGAGTAGAGGTCTCTGGCACGATAGAAAAAATATATGTAGATTATAACCAACATGTCAAAAAGGGTCAGGTGCTGGCTAAACTGGATCTTTCCAAGTTTGAAGCACAGGTAAGAAGAGCAGAAGCAAGGCTTAGAGCGGCAGAGGCTTCTCTTATGAAATCAAAGGCAGATTTCAAACTTGCCCAACTACATATGCGGCGTTTAAAAAGCGCTTATAAAATTAGTCATGGAAAAGTTCCTTCTAAGATAGAACTTGACGAAGCAGAGGCAAAACTTAAGGCAGCAGAGGCAAAAGTTCGTTCTGCAAAAGCAGAGGTATACGAAGCAAAAGCAGATCTTAAATATTATAAAACAGAGCTTTCAAAGGCTATAGTCTATTCTCCTATAGACGGAATAGTTCTTGCGAAGCATGTAGAAGAAGGTCAGACGGTTGCTGCTGCTTTTCAGACTCCTATTCTTTTTACGCTTGCTGAAGATCTAAAAAGGATGGAACTTCATGTGGATGTAGATGAGGCAGACATAGGTCAGGTAAGGATAGGACAATACGCAAGTTTTACAGTAGATGCGTATTCTGACAGGGTGTTTTCGGCAAAGGTAAGAGAAGTAAGATTTGCCCCAAAGATTGTAGAAGGTGTAGTTACGTATGAGACAATACTGGATGTAGACAATTCAGACCTTTCCTTAAGACCTGGCATGACAGCAACCGCAAAGATAGTTGTGAAACACATAAAAGATACTCTGCTTGTTCCAAATAAGGCATTTCGTTTTGTTTTTCCAAAAACACATCAGCAAAAGAAAGAAAAAAAAGGTCTCATATCTATAATCATCCCACATCCTCCGCAAAAGCTTGCCTCAGAAGAAAAACCTGTGATTCAGAAAGGAAAGATTCGAAAGATCTGGATCCTGAAAGGAAGACATCCTGTGCCGGTTTTGGTTACTATTGGTGCTACAAACGGGATTATGACTCAGGTTATCTCAGGGAATATTCAGGCAGGAACAAAGGTTATATTAGATATAGTCAAATCCAAATGAACAGAAATATAATAGTAGAATTTAAGGGTTTGAGCAAAACATATGGTAAAGGGGCAAGAGCTGTTAAGGCCTTAAGAGGAATAGATCTGAAAGTATATAAAGGAGAATTTTTGGCTATAATGGGAGCAAGTGGTTCAGGTAAGTCCACATGCCTTAATATAATGGGATTTTTGGATACTCCTACATCTGGCACTTATATCTTTAAAGATACTGTGGTTAATAACCTCACAAAAAAAGAATTGGCTCTTTTTAGAAGACACTATATAGGCTTTGTTTTTCAGACATATAACTTACTCGAGAGAAGCACTGCTTTAGAAAATGTGGAACTTCCTCTTATTTATCATGGAGTTTCCTCAAAAAAGAGAAAAGAAAAGGCGCTTTCTGCACTCCGGTCAGTAGGACTGTCAGGCAAAGAAAGATACCTGCCTTCTGAACTTTCAGGAGGTCAGCAGCAAAGGGTAGCAATTGCAAGAGCCATTGTAAAAAATCCTCTTGTGCTTCTTGCAGATGAACCTACAGGGAATCTGGATTCAGAGATGAGTCATGAAATAATGAAGCTCATCTTTAAATTGAATAAAGAGAAAAGCATAACAGTGGTTTTGATAACTCATGAGAAAGAAATGGCAGAATATGCTGACAGAATAATCCTACTCAAAGACGGAATGATAATAAAGGAAGAAAAATGATTTTCATGATCTGGAATTCAGTAATTCTAGCAATAAGAGAGATAAGGAGGAATCTTCTAAGATCCTCTCTTACTTCGCTGGGAGTTGTTATAGGGGTCTCAGCAGTTATAACTATGGTAACAGTTGGAAATGGGGCTACGAAAAAAGTAAAAGAGGAAGTGGAAAGTTTGGGATCAAACCTGCTTATCATACGTCCTGGTCAGCGTCCCCGTCACTTTGGAGTTCGTGAGACTGCCAAGGCTTTTCGATTAAGAGATGCGGAAGCGATAAAGAGAGAAGTATATGGTATCGAGGCAGTAGCACCGGCTTCTTCTGTAGGGACTCAGGCAATATATGGAAACAGCAATTGGTCCACTGCTGTAACAGGGAGCATAAATGATTTTTTGGAGGTAAGGGATTGGAAGCTAGAGATGGGGAGAAGATTTCTTCCCGGCGAAGAGAGCTCTGGTCAGGCTGTATGTATCCTTGGACATACCGTCTATGAAAAGCTGTTTGGAGATGAGTATCCAATTGGAAAGAGAATAAGGCTTAAAAAGATATCCTTCAGGGTAATAGGAGTATTAAAGAAAAAAGGACAGTCTAGCTTTGGTGCAGATAGAGATGATTTTATATTAATTCCCATAAAGGCATTTCAGAGAAGAATTGTAGGCAATACAAATGTAACCAACATATATGTTTCAGTAAAGCAAGGCTATTCCATAGATAGCGTTATCCAAGATATAAAACTGCTTTTAAGGGAAAGAAGACACATAAGAGCAGATCAAGAAGATGATTTTTATATATTGGACATGAGAGAGATAGTGAATGTACTTTCTAGTACTACAAAGGTGCTCACATCATTTTTGGCTGCAATTGCAGCAGTAAGCCTTATTGTGGGTGGAATAGGAATTATGAACATAATGCTTGTCTCTGTTACTGAAAGGACAAAAGAGATAGGAATAAGGATGGCAATAGGAGCGCTACAGAGAGATGTTTTGTTTCAGTTTTTAATAGAGTCGATTATACTTTCTTCTTTTGGAGGGATGGTCGGCATAGGGGTTGCGATAATTGTGTCTGTTTTTCTTTGTAACTCTCTTCTTGTCCCTTTTGTTTTAGATGCAAAGATAATTATGTTTTCTTTTGTATTTTCTATCATGGTAGGAGCTATTTTTGGATTTTTTCCAGCAAGAAAAGCAGCAAATATGAATCCCATTGAGGCTCTTAGACACGAGTAATAATAAAATCTGAAAAAGAAATAAGCTTTATATCCAGCTCCTTTATCTTTTTCCTTACCTTTTCACTTGCAAGGGCTTTCAGCTCAGAAAAACCAGGAGATGTTTTTTTATCTACAGGATGAAGATATAGCTCGAATGTGCCTTTGTTAATGCCTGTTTTTCTTATCCTCTCTAAGAGCAGGATTATTAAATCCTCTGTTGTTTCTCCTGTGCTGTAAAGGCCAAAGACCGCATCTGTGAATATAAGCCTGTTTTTTATTGCCTCTTCGCGAAGCTGAGCATTTAAAAGCGAAAATACAACTCTGTAGAAGAGGTTTCTTAGCATGTGTCTTTTTAATATAGGAGCTGAGATTTGCCAGGGCTCATACGGTATTCTTATTCCTTTTATGTTATATCTTATACAACTTCTTATAACCATCTTTCTTATAACCGGATGAATATGGATATGATGATGAGGTTCTATATGTCTTAAAGAAAGCCCTGTTGATATAAATCTTTTGCATTGAAGTTCTATTTCATTTTTTGCATAAAGCATTTTGTCTTTAAAGAATTGTATTTTTATACCAAGCTCTGAGGGAGACCGCTTTATGTATTTCCTTAGATATATGCTTTCTCCTTCTGTAAGAGAAAGGTGAAATCCAACATCTATATCTTTTTCCTTTGCTATTTCTACTGCCTCTTCCCATCTTTTTCCTACTACCATAAGGCTTGCTGAGGTAAGAATCCCTTCTTCTTTGGCAATGCCTACAGCCCTATTTGTCTCCTCGTCTTTTCCAAAATCATCTGCTGTGACTATAAGATGAAGCATATTATATCAATCTCGAAGCCCTTTTTTCTTTTATCTCATAAAATCTTCCATCTGAAAGCACTTTATACTCTTTGTTATTCCATTTTACAGTATTACCCAAAAAAGACCATATCCACATAAAAGTGGTTATCCAATCCCATGCTGGAGCAGCAACAGCCTTAAATATCTCATTTTTGGTCCAGGCTAAATAGAGGGCAGAGCAGATCATCCTTGTAAAACCACAAAGTCCCAGCAGATAAACTCCAAAACTGGCAGGACCAAAATAAAAGCAGGCAAGCACACCCCATAAGGTAGGATAGCATACTATAGAAAAGAAATATCCTAAAGGATTGCATGTCTTTATTGTTCTCATCCATCTTAATATATGCAGAATCGCATCTTTTGCCCTTTTTGTACTGGGCATTATATCTACAATATAATCCACCAGCTTTATCTTATATCCTGCCTTAACAATCTTTTGCGCAAGCATATAATCATCTGCTAAGTAATCCTTAAGAGAAGAAAATCCACCTATCTTTTCTAAGACATCTGCTCTTATAGCAATAGATGCTCCAAAGGCGTATTTTAAGTCCGAAAAATGGGATACAAGCAACACGCTCGGGATAAAATTCAGTCCCACAAATGCGGCTTCTAACACTTCAGGAAGTTCTACATCTCTGGCTATCTTATAAATTGCTGTAGTTGCTCCTATATTTGGATCTTCTAAAAATGGTTCTACCATAGCTCTTATATAATCTGCTTCAACCCTTACATCAGCATCAGAGATAATAACCACATCTATGCCAGGAGGTATATATCTCTCCATATTCATCATATTTCTCACCTTTGCATTAGAGCCGGTTTTAATCTCTCCAAGAGAAATAATCACCCTATAAGGTGATACCCTTTTTAAGACCCTGGCTACATTTTTATATGCAGGATCTTTATAGTCTGCTATACCAAGAAGAAGCTTATGTTTATACTCAGGATAAAACATATTCATAAAACTACCTACATTATTAAAGGTAAATCTATCTTCACCACAAAGAGGCTTGAAACATAGAACTTTTGGATATTTTCCTGCTTCATAGTCTCCTTTTTCTCTTCTATATCTTCCTATATTCTTTATATATCTCATATAGAAATGTCCTGCACAATAGGCAGCAAGGATATGATAAATAACAGAGGCAATACAAAGCAGTATCAGAATGATTCCCAATATGTCCATTATGCCTTTCTACCCTTTTTTCTTTGCCTCATAAATTCAAAGAACTCTTTTGCTTCTCTCAATCTTCTTTTGCACATGTCTAAATCCATCATCATGGTTTTTATAATTCTAAGTATAGGTT
Source organism: Desulfobacterales bacterium (assembly GCA_027064285.1). GTDB lineage: Bacteria > Desulfobacterota > DSM-4660 > Desulfatiglandales > JALVZP01 > JALVZP01. The sequence continues at coordinate 5,474 of JAMOPX010000004.1, forward strand.
TTGGTCTAAAGTAAAATCTATTATAGAAAACCTCTACATAATCAAATATTTCCTGAGCAGAAAGATTTTCGTACTCAAGAGCTGCTTGCTGAATCCCAGAGTCTGTGACCAATTCAGATGAGACAAGCCATCCATTTTTTACAGCCTCTTCATAAAGTTCTGTTCCAGGATAGGGAGTAGCAATAGATACCTGAATAGTGTCAGGATCTATTTCTTGCGCAAATCTTATAGTCTGCTCTATTGTCTCTTTTGTTTCTCCTGGAAATCCGAGAACAAAGGTTGCGTGTGTCATTATGCCCAGTTTTCTACAGCTTTTCATGAATCTCCTTATCTGTGAGGTAGTTATTCCCTTCTTTATATTTTTTAATATCTGATCATTTCCAGACTCTACCCCAACCATAACAAGCCTTAACCCATTTTCTTTCATAATAGCCAAAGTCTTTTCAGGTACATTGGCTCTTGAACTGCAGGACCATGTAATCCCAAGATTCCCAAGTCCTTTTGCTATTTCCTCTGCACGTTTGAAATCTGCTGTAAAGGTATCATCATCAAAAAAGAACTCTTTTACTTGAGGGAACATATCTTTTGCTCTTTCCATCTCTTCTATTACTTTCTGAGGAGATCTTTTTCTGTATTTTCTTCCTGCAATAGTTTGTGGCCAAAGGCAGAAGGTGCACCTTCCAGGGCATCCCCTTCCTGTGTAAAGAGAAAGATATGGATGAAGGAGATAGCCAATAAAATAGTTTTCTATGCGCAGATCTCTTTTATAAACATCCAAAACACTTGGAAGGGCATCCATATCTTTTATCCATTCTCTTCTGGGATTAACAACAATATCACCATTTTTTCTGTAAGCTATACCCCTTACTTCTGATAGGTTTGCTCCCTTAGCTATTTCTTTTATAGTGTAATCGAATTCGCCAATAGCAACAAAGTCAACTGCTTTTGCCTCTGCCAAGCTCTTTTCTGGAAGTGCTGTAGTGTGTGGTCCTATCATTCCAATGAGTATACGAGGACAACTGTCTTTAAGATTAGAAGCAAGCAAGGCATCATTTTTAAAACCTGGTGTGCTGGTAAATATGACTATTATATCAAAATCTTTGGCGATTTTTATTACCTGCTCAGGACTTATGTCATGCGAAGGTGCGTCAATGAGTTTGCTTTCAGGACATAGTGCTGCTGCCTGAGCAAGCCAAGTAGGATACCAGAATGAGGTCACTTCTCTTCTTGCTTGATATCTGCTTCCTGCTCCTCCATCAAAACCTTCATAAGATGGAGGATTTAAAAATAAGACCCTTTTTTCCATACCTAATCACCTACTTTGTTTTTTAAGATTATAGTATAGCATTCTGCAAAATATCAAATTTTAAGGAATACTATAAATCTTTTTATCGAGTATGTTCAAAAGGATTTTTCGAACATGCTCTGTGAGAGATGTGAAAATCTTTTTTTCCATATCTTTTTCAATTCCATTATATCTTCATCTATGAGTATATTTCCCAAATATTTTATCCTGAATCTCTTTCCAGAACAAATACTGCCCACTGCTTCTATTTCATCTATTTCGGAAAACAGTTCTTCAAACTCTTTTCTTTTATCAGGAGGCACAGTTATTATAAATCTTCCCGCAGATTCTGAAAACAAAAGTCTGCTGGGCAGAAGCCCTTTTTCTTGAGGGAGCTTTTCCAAGCTAATCTCTAAACCGATCTCTCCTGCCATTGAAACCAAAGCAAGGTGTACTCCAATACCTCCTCTTCCAACGGCATGACAGCAAGAGATGAGCCCTTTTTCTATTGCTTCACTTACCTTTATGTATGTTTTCCAGAAATCTTTTGGAGCCACCTTTGGTACATTAAGACCCACATATCCCATCATCTGATAATATTCACCTGCTCCAAGCTCATCTTTTGTTTTTCCCAGAACATAAATTATGTCTCCTTCATTTTTGGCATCCATTGTGATGCATTTTCTTATGTCCTTTATCACGCTACAGACCGTGAACATCATGGTTGGAATGCCAGATACCTTTCTCTTTTCTCCAAAAGGCCCTTCTAAGTTTCCATCTATGTACATGCTGTCTTTTCCAGACAGAAGAGGGATCCCGTACTCTAAGCACATGTCTTTTAGTGCCAAACATGCCCTTACAAGCTGGGCAGCTTTGTACTTGCCGTCAGGATTCTTTTTTGGATCATACTGGATGTTTGGCCAGCAGAAATTATCTATGCCTCCTATGTGCCATGGATCTCCACCAACAGCAATAATCTTTCTTACAGCCTCATCTATTGTTACCGCTACCATGTGATATGTATCTATAAGGGAATAAAAAGGATTAAGAGCCTGTGTTATAGCAAAACCTCTTGTGCTTTCAAGCACAGGTCTTATCACAGCAGCATCAGACGGAACATCTCTACTCTTTCCTACAATGGGTTTTATCACGCTTCCTCCTTGAACTTCATGGTCATATTGCCTGATAATCCAGTTTCTTTCGCATATATTGGGTCTTGAAAGGAGCTCTTTTAAGAGCTCTCCATATTCTTTTGGTTCATCTATTACTGGTTCAAAAAGGCCTCTTGCCTCAGGAGGGATCCACTCTGCATCAAATTCCCATTGAGGAAATCCCATTTTCATAAAATCCATGCTTATATATGCACATGGTTTTCCCTTGTAATACAGCTTTAGATAGCCCGAGCTGTCATATTCACCTATTACTGTGCTTTCCACAGCATGTTTTTTAGAAAGCTCTAGGAATCTCTTTATGTGCTCAGGTTTCACAGCAATAACCATTCTCTCCTGTGATTCAGAAACCCATATTTCCCATGGATCAAGGCCTTCATATTTTAGGGGAACTCTATCTAAATCTACCCTACATCCATTGCTGAATCTGGCAGACTCACCTACAGCAGAGGAAAGACCTCCTCCACCACAATCTGTTATGAATGAAATTAAACCCTCATCCCTTGCCTCTATAAGAAAATCGTGCAGTTTTTTCTGGGTATATGGGTCTCCTATCTGCACATGTCCTGCAGGGGTGTGTTCACTGTACTCTTCTGATGCAGCAGTAACACCGTGAATGCCATCCTTTCCCACCCTTCCTCCGGACATAACTATGAGGTCTCCAGCCTTTATGCTCTTTAGATGAGCAGGTTCTCCTTTGATCTCAGAAGGCATGATTCCTGCTGCCACAACAAATACAAGGCATTTTCCAATAAAGCTTTCGTCAAAAAGCAACAGTCCATAGATAGTGGGAACACCACTTTTATTTCCTCCATCTCTTACTCCTTCCACAACCCCGTCCAGCAGTCTTTTGGGATGAAGTCTTGGTTTTAGAGGTCCATCATAATCTCTTGGCCCAACGCAGAAGGCATATGCACCACATATTATCTTAGACCCCTTTCCTGTTCCCATGGGATCTCTATAGACTCCAACGATACCTGTAAGTGCTCCTCCATATGCCTCCATAGTGGATGGACTATTGTGAGTTTCTCCTGTTATGCTATAAAAGTGCTTATCATCAAACCTTCCTACTCCTGCGTTATCCCATAGTACAGAAACAACCCAGTCTTTTTGCTTCTGAATCTTAAGGGTAGGTTCTTCAATGCAGACCTTAAAAAGGTTGTTTACCTGAAATTGCTCACCCGTAAAAAGATCTTTGTATCTGAAAAGTCCTTTGAAGGTGTTGTGATTGCAGTGATCACTTCTGGCCTGAGATATATATTCCAGCTCCACATCTGTGGGAAGATCAAGCCCGATCTTTCTTCTCTCTTCTAAGACCTCTGGTTTTGAAAAATATCTTCTTATGATCGGAATGTCCTTTTCATTGAGTGCCAAGTTCCTTTCAAAAGAGATCCTTTTTAAATCCTCGTCTGTTTCTATGTGAAATCTTTTCACCTCAGGTATGTGCCTTAATATGACCTTTGGAATGATAAAACCTATCCCTTTTTTTAGATCCCATTCTTCTTTTGAAAAGATCCTCCATTGCTGTATAAGTTCATTGGCCAGAAGCTCTTTTGCTATCTTTTCTACCTCATCTCTTTTCAGATTTCCTTTTATCTCATAGAGCTTGGATGTATAAACTGCTTCTCCTTTTTGGAATCTTATACTTAGAAGGTCTTCAATGGCCTCCACAGCGGTCTCTCCTGCTGCGTCCTTAACCCCTGGCCTAAAGCCCACCCATATTATCCAGTCAAATTCTCTTGCAATGGGAGAAAATGAGGAGTCCTCTGTAACAGGATTCTGAAAGAGTTGCTGTATCTTGCTCAATTGAGACTGATCAAATTCTTTGTCTATGGTGAGGACTCTTATTATTCTTATCTGTTCTACTTCAAGCCCGAAATACTCTTTGCTTTTATTTTTAATACTGCTTCCTTCAGCATCAAACAGGCCGTCTTTCAACCTGATTTCTAACCTATGAGGCATAAAATCCCTCCTGAAAACTGATGCTTGATATTAGCATTCAGGAGTTTAACATCTCAAGACTATTTTCAAAAGAAATAATAAAATGATAATAATAATGATATGAAAAAAATAGCTGCTTCCTTAGATATTGGTTCTTATACAGCAAGGATGCTTGTGGCACAAATACTGACTGATAAGAGAGATTTTTTGCCTCTTGCCAGAGAAAGAGACTACATTAACGTGGCAGATTTTTATGAGAAAGACATAGGAATAATAAAACAAAAGGCAATAGAAAACACTGTGATGGTTTTAAAAAAATTTTTAAAAAAGGCTGAAAAATTGAGAGTACAGGAGTTTTATCCTATCGCAACAGGGGTTATAAGAGAGGCAAAAAATAGAGAGGAATTTATTGCTCAGCTAAAAGCCCTGACAGGTATAGAAGCAATTGTTATATCAGGAAAAAAAGAGGCCTGTCTTACTGCAAAAGGAGTAATTCACTCTCTTAGACTTAAAAAAGATATCCCTTTTGTGATAGTTGATATAGGAGGTGGAAGCACAGAGTTTTTTATCAAAACAGAAACCATACCTTATATATGTTCAATCCCTTTGGGAGCAGCTGTTCTTCAAAACAGGGATAACGCGGCTTCTTATGTGAGAGATGTGCTGAAAAAAAATCTTGGTAATATTGCTTTTAAAACAGAAAAGCTCATAGGAACAGGAGGAACCATAACCAGCCTGGTGGCAATGGCACATAGCATATCATTTGATAAAGTGTGTCCAGAGAATTTAAATGGTAAGATTTTGACATTAAAGCAGGTAAGAAAGCTATTTGAAGAGCTGATCCGTATGAGTCTGCAAGAGATGGTTTACAAGTTTGGCTTGGATAAAAATAGAGCAAAGGTTATAATACCAGGCACTGTTATCCTGTTAAGGATAATGGAATTTTTTGGATTTTCGCAAGTAATAGCTTCGCTCTCAGATATATTGGAGGGCATAATACTTAAGCCTGAGATATTAAAAAAGGAGATATGAGATGAGTGGTAAATTCAAATATGCATATACCTTTGATGATCTTTTGCTTGTTCCGAAGTACTCTGAAGTTCTTCCAAGTGAAGTGGATGTAAGCACAAGGCTTAGCAGAAATATAAGGTTAAATATCCCATTGATAAGTGCTGCAATGGATACGGTTACAGAATCTGCAACTGCTATAACAATGGCAAGACATGGAGGAATAGGGATAATACATAGAAATATGAGTATAGAAAGGCAGAAAACAGAGGTTGAGAGGGTAAAGAAGTCAGAAAGTGGTATGATCATTGATCCTGTTACTGTAAATCCAGATCAGAGCATAAGAGAAGTTCTAAGTATAATGGAGAAATTTAAGATCTCTGGTGTTCCTGTTGTGGAAGAAGATAATAAATTAGTAGGAATTATAACTAATAGGGATCTGAGGTTTGAAACAGATCTAGATCAGAAGGCTGGCAATGTTATGACAAAAGACAATCTCATAACCGCAAATGAAGGTATTACCTTAGAGGAGTCCAAAAGGATATTGCATGAACATAGGATAGAAAAGCTCCTTATAGTAGATGAGGAGGGTAGGCTTAAGGGACTTATAACCATAAAAGATATAGAAAAGATAAAAAAATATCCTAACTCTTGCAAAGACCAGTTTGGAAGACTTAGGGTAGGAGCTGCTGTTGGAGTAGGATCAGACATGGAAGAAAGGGTTTCAGCGCTTGTTGAGGCAAATGTTGATGTGGTTGTAGTGGATGCAGCACATGGTTATTCTAAAAATGTAATAAAGACAGTAGAAAAGATAAAGATTTTATTTCCAGCCTTAGAGGTAATAGCAGGTAATGTGGCAACCCCAGATGGAATAAAGGCGCTTGTAGATGCAGGCGCAGATGCGATCAAGGTAGGGGTTGGCCCAGGGTCTATATGCACTACACGAATAGTAGCCGGGGTTGGTGTGCCTCAAATGACAGCTATAATGGAGTGTTCAGAAGAGGCAAAAAAATATGATATCCCGATTATTGCAGACGGAGGAATAAAGTATTCAGGAGATATAACAAAGGCAATAGCAGGTGGTGCAGATTCAGTTATGATAGGAAGCCTTTTTGCTGGCACAGAAGAAAGTCCAGGAGAGTTCATAATATATCAAGGAAGAACATACAAGCTTTACAGAGGAATGGGTTCTCTTGAGGCAATGAAAGAAGGAAGCAAAGACAGATACATGTGTATGGAAACAGAAGGATCTGATAAGCTTGTTCCAGAAGGTATAGTGGGAAAGGTTCCATACAGAGGCCCATTAGCAGATAATATCTTTCAGTTAGTAGGGGGGCTTAAGTCAGGAATGGGATACTTGGGATGTCGCACCATAAAAGAGCTTCAGGAGAAGGCAGAATTTGTAAAAATCACCCCTGCTGGTTTAAGAGAAAGCCATGTCCATGATGTGATAATAACAAAAGAAGCGCCAAATTATAGGGTAGAACAGTAAGATGCGAGAAAAGATACTTGTCTTAGATTTTGGTTCACAATACACACAGCTTATAGCAAGAAGAGTAAGAGAGGCAAAGGTATATAGTGAAATTCACCCCTATAACATGTCTTTAAAGGAGATTCTCTCTTTTAACCCAAAAGGCATAATACTTTCTGGTGGGCCTGCCAGTGTGTATGAAAAAGATGCTCCTATTCCAGAAAAGGAGATCTTTTCTTTGGGAATCCCTATCTTAGGTATATGCTATGGTCTGCAGATAATATGTTACCTGTTTAATGGTAAAGTAAGTGGTTCTGAAAAAAGGGAATACGGAAGTGCATTTATAAAGGTGTTGGACAATAAGGATCTTTTTTCTGGATTTCAGATAGGAGATAAATTAAAGGTCTGGATGAGTCATGGAGATAAGGTAGAGCAAATCCCATCTGGCTTTGTAAAGCTTGCAGAAAGCGAAAATAGTCCATTTGCTGCAATAGCAAACAGGGAAAAGCAGATATATGGGGTTCAGTTTCATCCAGAGGTGGTTCATACTCCAAAAGGAATGCAGATACTAAAGAATTTTCTCTATAAGATATGTGATTGTGAGCCTTCCTGGAGCATGTCTTCCTTTGTAGAAGATGCTGTAAAGACTATAAAAGAAAAAGTCGGGGAAGAGAAGGTGATATGCGCCCTTTCAGGAGGGGTGGATTCTTCAGTCACAGCAGCCCTTGTAAACAGAGCAATTGGAAAAAATCTGATCTGTGTTTTTATAGACAATGGTTTGTTGAGAAAAAATGAGCCTGATAAAGTAAAAAAGGTGTTTGAAAAGACACTGAATCTGAATTTCCACTTTGTTGATGCAAGAGAGCAGTTTTTAAATGCATTAAAAGGGGTTACAGATCCTGAAAAGAAAAGAAAGATAATAGGCGAACTTTTTATCAGGGTTTTTGAAAAAAAGGCCAAGGAGTTTGGCAATATCCGTTATCTTGCTCAGGGGACCCTCTACCCTGATGTAATAGAAAGTGTTTCATTTAAAGGCCCTTCAGCTACTATAAAAAGCCACCATAATGTAGGAGGACTACCTGAAAAGATGAATCTGGAACTTATAGAGCCTTTGAGAGAACTCTTTAAAGACGAGGTAAGAAGATTAGGGGCTGAGTTAGGTCTTCCAAGAGAAATACTTTTAAGGCATCCATTTCCTGGCCCTGGTCTTGCTGTAAGGATCCTTGGTGAGGTTACAGAGCAGAGATTAGAGCTTGTAAGAGAAGCTGATAGCATTGTGGTGGAAGAGATCAAAAAAGCAGGTCTTTATGAACAGGTATGGCAGGCATTTGCTGTGTTGCTTCCTGTAAAAAGCGTGGGGGTTATGGGCGATGAGAGAACCTATGAGCATGTGGTAGCTGTAAGAATTGTAGATAGCCAAGATGCAATGACAGCAGACTGGAGTCGGATTCCTTATAATGTCTTAGAAAGAATATCCAACAGGATTATAAATACCATAAAAGGGATTAATAGGGTGGTATATGATATCTCCTCCAAGCCTCCGAGTACCATAGAATGGGAATAATTAAACCAATAAAAAGAAAGAGAGATCCTGACATATCAGAAAATGCCATTATGATTATGCCAAAAAGAGAACTGAATCGTTTTGTCGCTTCCTTAGATGTAAAAGATTATGGTGAACTGGATGGTTGTCTTTACAGACTTTATGTTGGTCCAAAGGGAATCGCCATATGTGGGCCTTTTTTGGGAGCACCTCAGGCAGTATTGGGCCTTGAAAGACTTATAGCACTTGGGGCAAAGAAGATATGGGTCTTTAGCTGGTGTGGTTCTCTTAATAAAGATATACATATAGGAGATACAGTGATTCCTACACATGCATTTTCAGAAGAAGGCACATCCCAACACTATCCTCTGGATTTTGATCCTCTCCCAGATAAGGATATGATATCTAAGATAAAGAATGAACTCTCTTCACAAGATATTCCTTTTTTTGAAGGGCCATTATTAACAACTGATGCGCCATACAGAGAAACAAAAGAGAAAATAAAAGAATATCAAAAAAAAGGGGCACTTGGTATAGACATGGAGATATCTGCCCTTATAAGGGTAGCGAATTTTCGAGCTGTATCTATTGCAGGGATTTTTGTAGTTTCAGACGAGCTTTTTTCAGGCAAATGGAAGCCTGGCTTTTCAAGTTTTGAATTAAAAAGCACATCTAAGAAGGTTCTTGAATTGATACTTAAATTGGCAATGAAGGAGTAATACTATGTCAGAAAGAAAGATAGATGAAAAGATCATAAAAGAGATAGAGGAATTAAGAGAAAAGATAAGATATCACAATTACCGCTATTATGTGTTGAATGAGCCAGAAATTTCAGATGCAGAATATGACAGGCTTTTCAGAAGACTTGTTGAATTAGAACAAAAATATCCTGAGCTGATAACCCCTGACTCTCCTACCCAAAGGGTTGGAACTGAACCTCAAAAAGGATTTAGGCAAATAAAACACAGACAACCTATGCTTAGCTTGGATGACTGCTTTAGTGAAGAAGAGCTTCGGGAGTTTGATGCCAGAACAAAAAGATTTCTCGGAGATGTGTCCCAGATTGAATATACTGCTGAACCAAAGATAGACGGACTTGCTGTGGAGCTTGTTTATGAAAAAGGCAGGCTCACAGTAGCATCTACAAGAGGAGATGGATATGTGGGAGAGGATGTAACAGCAAACATAAAAACTATCATGAGTGTTCCTTTGGTGCTCAGACAGAAAAAAAAGGGGCTTCCTGTGCCTGATCTCTTAGAAGTAAGGGGAGAGGTTTATATGGAAAAGGAGGCCTTTAAAAGGCTCAACAAAGAGAGAGAAGAAAAAGGACTTCCGCTTTTTGCAAATCCCAGAAATGCTGCTGCTGGATCTTTAAGACAGCTTGATCCAAGGGTAACTGCCAAAAGACCACTTGATATGTTCTGTTACGGCGTAGGAGAAGTAAGTGATCTCGGACCAATAAAGACCCATTATGAGCTTATGCGCCAGCTTCAGCAGTGGGGTTTCAGGGTGAATATGCCATATTTGAGACTGTGTAAGTCTGTGGATGAGGTAATAGAATATTGTAATTATCTGGAAGAAATCAGAGATACCTTACTCTATGAAATTGATGGAGCAGTGATCAAGGTAAATGATCTGGAATTACAGAAAAAGCTTGGTTCAAAGGCAAGAAGTCCAAGATGGGCTATAGCTTACAAGTTTGCACCTGTTCAAGAAACCACCAAGATATTGGATATAGAGGTTCAGGTAGGTAGGACAGGGGTTCTCACACCTGTGGCGATCTTAGAACCAGTAGAGATAGGAGGAGTAATAGTAAAGAGGGCAACCCTTCATAACCAAGAAGAAATAGAAAAAAAGGATATAAGGATAGGGGATACAGTAGTAGTGCAAAGAGCAGGAGATGTAATTCCAGAGGTGGTTATGCCTGTAAAGTCAAAAAGAACAGGGAATGAAAAGAAGTTTAAAATGCCGGATCACTGTCCTGTATGTGGAACAAAGGTGGTCCAGAAAAAAGGAGAAGTGGCGATAAGATGTCCTAATAAGAATTGTCCTGCTCAGATAAGGGCTGCATTGAAACATTTTGTCTCAAAAGGGGCCATGGATATAGAAGGAATAGGAGAACGAATCATTGATCAAATGGTAGAAAAAGGCCTTGTAAAAGAAGAACCAGATATTTATTATTTAACCATCCAAGATTTAAAAAAATTAGATGGTATTCAGGATAAGTCTGCAAAAAACATACTGAATGCCATTGAAAAAAGCAAAAATACCACTTTGTCCAGATTTATATATGCTTTGGGAATAAGACATGTGGGAGAGCATACTGCTCAGCTGTTAGCAGAACATTTTAAGAGCTTGGAAAGGCTTAAAAACGCCAGTCTTCAAGAACTTCTTTCAATAAAGGGAATAGGAGAAGAAACAGCAAGAAGCATAAAGGCATTTTTTGAGGATGAAAAAAATCTTAAAAACATTGAAAGACTTTTGAACGCAGGTATAACATTTGAGGAGGTAAAACCAAAAGAGGGTTCTCCCATAGCAGGTAAGACTTTTGTTTTTACAGGAGCCTTAAAGTCCATGACAAGAGAAAAGGCAAAGAAGATGGTTATTGAAAAAGGAGGAAGGGTGGCTTCTCAGGTGAGCAGGAATGTAGATTATGTGGTTGTTGGAGAATCTCCCGGATCAAAACTAAACAAAGCCAAACAGCTCGGCAAAAAAACTATAACTGAAGAAGAATTCTTAAAGATGTTGGAGGGGTAAGATGAAAAAGATAAGAGTACATTTGATAATAGAGGGACGGGTTCAGGGGGTATGGTTCAGAGAGTCCACCAAGAAAAAGGCTCTGTCCTTAGGGGTATATGGATGGGTGAGGAATCTTCCTGATGGTACAGTAGAGGTGGTAGCAGAAGGAGATGAAGATAAGGTGAGAGAGCTTGTTAAATGGTGTCATAAAGGCCCTCCAGCAGCAGAGGTAACAAATGTAAAAGTGCAAGAAGAAGAATACATAGGGGAGTTTAGCAGTTTCAATGTGCTCTATTATTAACATTATTTTGATTATCTTTTTATTTCTGCTTCCGAGCTGTGGCACAGTAAAAAAAGAGGTTAAAGAGGCCTCTGAAAAAGGGGTTGATGCTTTTGAGGTTGCCAAATACAAGATTCTGCCCAAGAAAGAAGAGCCCAAAAAGAAGATCTTAGTGACTCCTTTTGTATGTGCCTGGAATCCTTATTCTGATTATGGGATTAAGGTAGCTTCTAAGTTTGCAATGAAACTAAAAAAAGTTCCGGGAAATCATTTGGTTTATCTACCAAAAAATCCATCTGCGTGGAAAGTAGAAGGAGCTATTCCACGGCTTGGTATTATAGATGAACCTGATATGGTAGAAGATGCGTGTAAATTAGGTATGAATTATTTAGTTACTGGAATAATGGATGTTATGAGGGTTGAAAGAAGGACAAATGGAGTGTGGCCTTTTAGACATTTTGATCAGGTATTTGAAGCAGTGCTCGTGATAAATGTGATAGATACTGTTACAAATGCCCTTGTAGAAAGCCATATGGCATCTGAAAGATTTGCTATTCCTCTCAAAAAGATACCTACGGATAAAGAAAAGCTTTTCAGAGATGTGCTTAAAAATACCATCCCTGTTTTGATAAGAACACAGGCAAAGCTTGTAGCAAGGGTGGTAAAGGATGATCCATGGAAAGGAAAGATAATAGAAGTGGAGAACAATCCTGGCACTATAAAGATAAATGCTGGCAAGGATGTAGGAATAAAGAAAGGAATGATATTATCTGTTTATGACTGGGGAAAGAGGATAAGCTCTATTAATGGACACTCTTTTTACTGTCTTGGCAAAAAACTGGGTGATGTAAAGATTGTTTCAGTCAAAAAGGACTATTCTGTGGCTGTTCCTTTAAATAAAGCAGATTACAGGGCAGGTCTTCCCGTGGTCTTACCTGCAAAAAAATGAGCTATGGCTCAAACTTTCTAAGAAATAGAATCTGACTGTCTTGTTTGGTTGCATTGGCCAAGATCTTAGGAAAGTTAAATCCTGAAGAAATGGTCGGAAGTCCTGTTATAGGGGATACACTTACGTAGATAAACTGATCCCCTTCTGGTAAAATCATCTCTTTGGGAGTAGTGAAAACAATGTCAGCAGGCTGTATCTTATCTTTATAATTATGGCTGTTGACAATATAGTTAGCCGTGGATATCCATACAGGCAATGCCCCAGATGCTCCGTATACAGATATGTTCTGATTTTTCATAGGGATGTTGTCATCATATCCAACATACACAGAAATAACATAGCCTTTTCTTAGCTCTAACTTTCTCTCTTTTTTATTTATTCCGGGAACAATCCCTATAAAACTTGAATTTGTAAATCGATTGGCTGTTCCTGTTTTGCCAAAACATGGAATTGGTATCTTTATTTGTTCCTTTCCTTGTTTTACTCTCATTACAACGGCTCTGTTTGCTCCTCTTCCTGTGCCAATTTTTACTACACATCTCAATATCTCACTTATAGCAGCTGAAACCCTTTTGCTTAAAACTGTTTGAGGCTTTGGCTGGTATTTCCATATAAGATTTCCGTACCTGTCAGTGATCTTCTTTATCACAGGAAGCATTGAAGGTGATAATCTTTCTTCTAAATGATAAAGTTTGCCTGTAATTATGGTTTGATAAGCAAGAGCAGCCTCTATTATGCTGACAGAGTTTGGTCCTAAGGGAAAAGAAAGAACAGGATCAAGATGAGCAGAAATACCCAGTTTTTTTGCCATGTTCACTGTATAATAAAGTCCGACCAGCAACCTGAAATCAGGCACTTTGTAGAGGACTTCTGGGGAATAAGGTCTTAAAGAAGAGATCTTTTTATACTCTTTTTGAGTATATGAATATATCAAGTCTATTATTCCTGAAGTCATTATGCCATCTATCCAGATATCTTTTGCTTTAAACAGGGAACTATTAGATATGATCCATTCTGGATCCAGATGAGGAGAGTTTATTTCATCTTCTGTATAAATGATCTTCTGGTCTTTTAGGTAAAATCCACTTAGCATGTCATCACTCAGCTCTCCTCTATAAAGGGAGTCTATTATAAAAGTATATTTTGATTTCATGTTTTGATTAAGTTCATATAGCTTTTGAAAATTAAACTTCAAAATTCCCTTTTTTATTTTCTCCTTTTTCTCTATTTCTTCAGGTGTCATCTCCTTTTTTTTCTCAGAATCCAGTCCTAACACCTTATCCAGAATTTCCTCTTTTATCTCCCAATGCAGTCTTGGAATCACATTGAGTATCTCTTCATGTCCACTAAATATAATGTCAGGTTTTACTTTTTTCTTAGCTATGGAAAAGGCAGCTTCCATAAGAACATTTTTATTTATAATGATCCCATATCTGTCTCTTATCCTCTCAGCATATTCATCATAGGTTTCCCATTTGCCCTTTGCTAATCCCAAGTATCTTGCTACTTTTTCAAATTCTTCCATGTTGAGTCTATCTACAAGATGATACAAAAGCCATACACTTGCGAGATTTTCTGACTTTATACCTGCCCATGCTATAGAGACCTTATTGCTTGGAGGGGTATGATCTGGTTTTGGAAAGTAATAGGTATCTTCAAACTTATATAGGTCCCTTATGTCATATAGTTCATCTAAGGTGTTCCACTTTAATTTCAGTGCAGACACAAAAAGAAGAGGTTTAAAGATAGAGCCCAGCTGTCTTTTTGCATCCACTGCCCTGTTAAAAAACACATTACAGTAACCTCCCACCATGGCTTTTATCATGCCATTTTGCAAAACTACTACAGCCCCCTCCAGTTTTGGGATTTTTGTTAAGATATACCTTCCCTTTTCCTTGGATGGCCATACCGCTACTTTGTCTCCTTTATGGATATTCTTTAAAAAGAGAGAAATATACTTTTTATTAAGCCTTGCTCGTCGGCCTACCTTCCACTTTGTCCATGCAGATGCTATCTGCTTTAATCCATTTAAATCTATTATTCCTTCTTTGTTTTTTAAAGAAACTTTTATCAGAGCATTTTTTTCATCCACATCTGTTACAGTAGCTATTTTTGGAAGTGGCTCCATAAGACCTTTTCTTATTTTGCTAATCTCTTGTTTTGTTTCTGGTTTGTATCCTCTCAGCTCTACATCCAGCAGAGAGAGCTTTTTCCTGAGAGCAAGCAGGGCTCCTTTTTGTATATCTTTGTTTATGGATGTGTATATCCTTATTCCAGAAGTGGCTATGTTTTCTATTCCCTCTTTTTTTAAGATGGATCTTATATATGTGGATTCTAACTGTTCCTTTATGTAGTCCATAATCACATTCAATGCATATGTTATCCTTCCTTTTTTAAAAGGAACAGGTCTTTTCTTTGCTTCTAAATACTGCTCTTTTGTAATAAAATGCATCTCAAGCATCCTTTTTAGCACATAGTCTTTGCGTCTTTTTGCAAGCATAATAGCTCTTTTTCTTTCAGCTTCTGTCTTTTTTATAAAAGGATTATATCTAGCAGGTGCGTGAAGTGTTCCAGCAATAAATGCAGCTTCTACAAGGTTTAAGTCTCTCGCATCCTTATCAAAGAAATATCTAGCAGCTATCTGCAAGCCTTTTCCATATCCTGTTACAAAGAACTGATTGCAATACATTTCTAATATCTTTTCTTTGCTAAACCTCCTCTCTAATAATATGGCCTGAAAAAGCTCTCTTAGCTTTGCACTGTAGGTTCTTTTTCTCCTTCTAAATATATTTTTTGCAAGCTGTTGTGTTATGGTGCTACCACCTTCTACAACCCTTCCTGCTTTTAGATTGGCTATAAATGCTCTTAAGATGGCTCTTATGTCAAAGCCAGGGTGTTCAAAAAATCTTTGGTCTTCTGTAGCAATAAGTGCCTTTATAAAGATTTTTGGGATTTCATTATAGTGAAGATACATCCTGTGAGTTTTTCTAAAAAAAACACCTATCAGGGTCTTTTCATCGTCATAATATACAGGGCTTTCTGATGCCATTGCCTCTTCAAACAATCCATGCTTTATCCTATAAGAAATATCTCGATCTATGGCTCTGTATAGAGAGGCCAGATATAAAAAAAGGCTTAAAAAAGCCAGTATAAAGCTGATAAGAAAAAGCTTTTTTAGCATGGTCAGCCAATCTCTCCAGAAAGGAGCTTTTTTCTAAAAATCTCCTTTATATTTAATCCCTTGCTTATAAGGCCTTTTCTTCCATATTTCATATTTGCTTCCAGTATCTTCCATCCGCTATTTGTAGGAATCATATCAATTCCCACATCATTGAACCTGCATTTTTTTGCCCATTTTTTTGCCAGTTCAATTGCTTCTTCTGGTATATCTTTAAAGCTAATCTTTCCACCCTGAGCAAGATTTGTTCTAAACTCACCTCTTTTTTTTATTCTCCAATAGGCAATAACAGGATCATAGTTTATCAGCACAACCCTTAAGTCTTTTTCATGGGGTATATATTCCTGTATATAGGCTACATTTGTAAGTGCAAGATAGTTTTTTAATTCTTCTTCATTGTTTATCTTAAATACCCCTCTTCCTTGAGAAGAACCTCTGGGTATCTTTGCTATAAAGGGAAAAGAAAAGTCTTTTAATATATCTTTGTGATGTCTTCTGTAATATATCCTTGTCCTGGGATGTGGAATACCCAGCATATAAAACAGGGTTGACTGTTTTATCTTTTCATCTGCATAGAGATATGTCTCAAGGCTCGGAAATATTCTTTTTCCCAAGGTGGTAAAAAATTGGGCATAGTTATATGTGGGAAAAAGTATCAGCTTTGCATTTAAAATTAATGATCTTTCTTCAGGGGTGTAATCTAAAAAGTTAGGTTTTACACCTAAGGTAAGAACCTCTTTTACCCCTTTAAGTCTACTTCCAAGTGCAATAAATGGATTGCAGTCTTCCATATCAGGAAAGCCAGTCTTTTATCTGATCTGCCCATTGTTTTGCATCTTTTATTATTCTTTCTATATCCAGAGTGACAAGCTCTTTTTCTCTCATCACCACCTTTCCATTTATTATGGAATAGATCACATCTGCTCCTATAGCAGAATAGACAATACTATAAAATGGGTTGTAAAGAGGAACTAAGTGAGGTTTATTAGTATCCAAGACAATTATATCTGCTTTTTTCCCTACTTCTAATGAACCTATGATCTTTTCCATTCCAAGTGCTTTTGCTCCATAAATGGTTGCCATCTTAACCACAGTAACTGCATCCATAACCGAAGGATCCATCTTGCTTATCTTGTGAAGCTTAGCAGCAGTGTCCATTTCCTGAAAAAGATCCAAGTTGTTATTGGATGCACTACCATCTGTTCCTAAGGCAACACATATTCCCATATTCAGCATTTCAGGAACAGGACTTATTCCAGATGCAAGCTTCATGTTGCATTCTGGATTATGAACCACTTTTACATCATTATTTTTTAGTAGCTCCAAGTCCTTTTTGTTCAAATGAACACAATGGGCAGCTATTAGATTTGGGCCGAGTATTTTTAAGTCATTTAGATATTCTATCGGACTTTTTCCGTATATATCTTTCATCTCCTGAATCTCTGCCTCTGTTTCAGCAAGGTGTATAATAATTGGAATATTATGTCTTTCAGCTATTTCTTTGACTTTTCTTAAGATCTTTTCAGAGCAAGTATAAGGCGTGTGAGGCCCAACAGCCACATTTATTAAAGGATCATTCTTCCATTTTTCTATAAGCCATTCTGTATATCTATAGCCATCTTCTATATCAACCCCATAATTTGGCGAGGGAAAATCAAACAGTCCCTCACTTATAAGACATCTCATTCCAGCTTCTTTTGCTGCCTTTGCTACCTCATCCTCAAAGAAATACATATCACAGAATGTAGTTGTTCCTGACATGATCATTTCTGCGCAGGAGAGAAGAGAGCCAGTATAAACAAGTTCAGGGTTAAGTCTTTTTTCAATAGGAAATATATATTTCTCAAGCCACTGTTTCAGAGAAATATCCTCTGCAAGCCCTCTAAGAAGACTCATTGGGATATGAGTATGGGCGTTTACAAACCCTGGAAGTACAATCCCTTCTTTTGCATCAATAATCTCGTCTGACGAGAAATCATTGGGCTCTTCTCCAATGTATATGATTTTATCTTCCAAAACACCCAAAAAGCCATTCTGGATTACTCTGTTTTCCCTGTCCAGGGTTAAGATCAGGCCATCTCTTATGGCTATACTGAATTTCACTTTGAAAGCTCCTTTATCACATTCTCCCAAAGCAGAGCGAGCTTCTTAGCGCTTTCTTTTGCCACAGAGATGATCTCTTCTAAGGAAGTCTTTTTCATGTTATCTGGAAGATTTATGTTTGTAAGTACAGCAATAGCAGCAACCTTTATTCCTGCATGAACTGCAGCAATATTTTCCATAACAGTGGACATCCCAACTGCATCAGCTCCTATAAGTCTCAGGAATCTGGTTTCAGCCCTTGTCTCAAGACTTGGGCCAAGCACCCCTACATATACGCCTTTTCTCAGTAGTATCCCCATACTCAGTGCCTTTTTTTCTATTATATCAATGAGTTCTGGATCATATGCCTCAACCATATCAGGAAATCTTGAACCAAATTCTTCTAAGTTTGGCCCAACCAAAGGATTCCTTCCCATAAGGTTTATATGGTCGGTTATGAGCATAAGTTCCCCTGTAGAAAAAAGGGGATTAAGGCCACCTGCTGCACTTGAAATAAAAAGATATTTAACTCCTAAGAGTGCCATAACCCTGACAGGGAAAACCACCTGTTCAGGGGAATAGCCTTCATATAGATGAAACCTGCCTTCCATTGCAAGAATAGTTCTTCCTGAGATAGTTCCTGATTTGAGCATTCCTCTGTGTCCTTTTACTGTGGACCTGGGAAAATTTGGAATCTCTTCATATGGAACAACAGCTTCAGTTTCTATTCTCTCTGTTACAGGATCAAGGCCAGTTCCTGAGATCATCCCTATCTCAAAAGAGCCTTTTTTAAATCTATCTAATAAAAATTCTTTTGTCTGAATTAACTTCTGTATCATTGAGCTCCTCCCACATAAAAAGGCTCTTTCATTATTAGCTCTATGGCTTCTTTTGCAGAAGACGCAAGCTCAGGATGGGTATCTTTTAAATTTGTTATCTGCCTTAGATGATCTGCTGTTCTCATTACAAGAGATGCCATATCTCCTTCGTCCATTGGGATCATTCTCAGGATTACATCCCAATCAAAACCTTTTGCCCAGAGGTAAATAGCTACACCAACAGGGAATACTAATGATGGATTATCAAACCCTCTTTTTCTTTTTAGCTCTTTTATCTGTTTTATGCTCTTTAAAATCTTTCTAAATATCTTTCTGAATCTTTTCATATCAGGTATCTCATCGATTCC
>JAMOPX010000005.1 GCA_027064285.1 Desulfobacterales bacterium
AAGAGTATTTCAGATACTGGAAGGCTAAAGGACTCTGCCAGCCCGAGATTAAAAAAAATAAGAGAGAAAAAAGCTCATTATAGGACTTATGCTCAAAAGAGATTGGAGCAGATATTGAATAGCCAAGGGATAAAAGACTTTCAGCTTAGTGTAAGGGATGGAAGATATGTAGCTGGAATAAATTCCAATAAAAAAGGAAGTATAAAAGGGATCTTCCATGGCTATTCTAATTCAAAAGCTACTTCTTTTGTTGAACCAGCAGAACTGGTAGAGGAAAACAATAGAATAGCTGAGCTGGAAATAGAGGAGAAAGAGGAAGAGAAAAAGATACTTATATCCTTAACCAAGGATATAGCTCAAAAAAGAAAAGAGATTAGAGATACTCAAAGCATATTGGCTAAAATAGATGCTCTTTCTGCACAGGCAAAGTTTTGCGATCTGCTTTCCTGTGTCATGCCAGAAATATCTGATGAGGACATAGTAGATATAAGAGGAGCAAAAAATCCCATTTTGGCATACTTTTATTTAAGTGAGAAAAAAGACTGTGTTCCCATTGATATCCTTCTTACCAAAGAGAAGAAAGTTCTTATAATATCTGGGCCAAATAGAGGAGGTAAAACCGTTGCCCTTAAGACCTTAGGATTGCTCGTATTGATGGCTCAAACAGGAATCCACATTCCTGCTCAAGAAGGAACTAAGCTTAGGATATTTAAAAAGGTTATTGCGGAAATAGGAGACGAGCAGGATATCCGATCAGGAATGAGCACATTTTCTGCCCATGTGCAACATCTAAAAGAGATTATCGAGCAAGCAGATAAAGATAGTCTTATTATTATGGATGAACCTGGTATGGGAACCGACCCAATGGAAGGAGCAGGGCTTAGTATGGCAATATTGGACTATCTTATAGAAAAAGAGGCATTTGTAGCCATATCAACTCATTTAAACAAGATAAAGCTTTATGGTTTACAAAACCCAAAGGTAATGAGCGCGTCTGTAGAATTTGATATGGATAAAAAGGTCCCTACTTATAGGCTAATATATGGATCTCCAGGGGTAAGTATGGGATTTGAAATCGCAAAAGAAATGGGTATTCCTGAGCAAATTTTAAGTAAAGCAAAAACTTATGTAGATGGAAATGAGTATAGGTTAAATAAATCTATAGAAGTTTTTGGCAAGATAATCAATGAATTGGAAAAGGAAAAAAAAGAGCTTCAGCAATTAAAACAGGAATACGATATATTGTATGAGAAGATAAAAAAAGAAAAAAAAGAAATAGTACAATCTGCTAAAAAAGAGATAGATTTGATTACCTTAGAAGCAAAACAAAAAGCCATTGAGATTTTGGAAAAAATAAAAAAAGAAAAAAGGAGCATATCTCATAAGCAAATAATAACCAAGGTTTCAGATATAACAAAAAATTTATATTCTAAACTTGGCCTGAATGTAGAGACTGAAGATAAAGATGTGCTTGATGAAATAGAGGAAGGTCAGCTTGTATACCATAAAGGACTTAAAAGCAAGGCCGTAATTTCCTCTTATGAACCTGATAAAAAGAAGGTGCTCATTTCTGTTGGAAATATAAGGCTGTGGACAGATCTTAAAGATCTTGAACCCATAACATTAGAAGATAAAAAACCTGACCATGAAGATCAAAAAGATACCTATGAGGGAACATATGTGCCTGAAATAAATATTGTAGGCTACAGGGTGGAAGAAGCTATAAAAACTGTGGATAAGGCAATAAACGAAGCAATACTTAAAGGTAATCCGGGCCTCAGGATTATCCACGGCATAGGCACAGGAAGACTTAAAAGGGCTGTAAGAGAATATTTGAAAAACATGTCCCATGTTATAAAAGAGGTAAAAAGTGCAAATACTAAGATTGGTGGAGATGGTATAACCATAGTGGAGTTTAAGTAAATGAAAGATATCTCTTCTATTAAAGAAGAAATAAAAAATGTTTGTGACATAGTAGAGCTAATTGGTCAATTTGTACAATTGAAAAAGGTAGGGAAAAACTATGTGGGACTCTGTCCGTTCCATTCAGAAAAAGAACCGTCTTTTACAGTAAATCCAGAAAGACAGATATTTCACTGTTTTGGGTGCAAAAAGGGAGGAGATATATTCAAATTCTGGATGGAATACCACAATGTATCCTTTTTCGAGGCTCTAAAAGATTTAGCAGAAAAATACAATATACAGATTCATGGGATTTCTGAAGATGAAGCAGAAAAAAGAGAAAAGTTATTTGAAATAAATGAAATAGCAGGTTCTTTTTTTAAAGAAATGCTCTTTCATCCAGAAGAAGGTAAAAGTGCAAGAGAATACTTAGAAAAAAGAGGAATAAACGAGAAATTAAGCAAAGAGCTTGGACTTGGATATGCACCAGATAGTTGGGATAAGCTGTATAAGCTTTTTTTGAAGAAAAGGATAGATATAAAACTGGCAGTAGAAGCAGGCCTTTTAGTACAAAAAGAGGGGGAAAGAGGTTATTACGATAGATTTAGAAATAGGATTATGTTTCCTATATTTGATATGAGAGGGAGAATCGTTGGGTTTGGAGGAAGAATTATAGGGGATGGAAGTCCAAAGTACTTAAATACGCCTGAAACTCCTATATTTCACAAGGGAAATTTACTTTATGGGATAAACTTCTCTTATAAAGAGATAAGAGAAGAAAAAAAAGTAATCATAGTGGAAGGATATATGGACTGGATTGCACTAAGAAAGCATGGCATAGGAAACGGAGTGGCTACTTTGGGTACAGCGCTTACACAAAACCATATAAGGAAGCTAAAAGGCTATGCTGACGAAGCAATTGTTATATTTGATTCTGATGAGGCTGGAAAAAAAGCTGCGCTTAGAAGCTTTCCTTTATTTGCAAATGAAGGCATGCCTTCAAAAGTAGTTATTTTGCCGGATGGACACGATCCTGACACTTTTTTAAACCAGTTTGGAAAAGTGGCTTTTTTAAACCTTTTAGAAAATTTTGCCAAACCGCTATTAGATTTTTGCTTACATATGGAAATAAAAGATGGTAAAATAAAAGATGAAAAAAAGACTCAAATTTTGAAAAATTTCCTTCAAAGCTTATCTCTAATAAAAGATAATCTTACTCAAGGTGTTTATGTATCTAAGATTTCCCAACTCCTAAGCATAAGAGAAGAAATCATATGGAAAGAATTGCAAAAAATAATTCAAGGCAAGGCTTCTGTCATAGAAGAAGAGATAAAAAAAGAAGAGACTGCGAGGATTATAGGGGATCTTCAGATATTAAGTCTTGCATTGTTTCATCCATCTGTTATACCCAGACTTATCACTTCTAATGCAAAGATACTATTAAATGATCCGATTATAAAAGAAATCATAGAGGCTATTTTTCAAGAATATGAGGAGAAAGGAGGTTTTTCTTTCGAACATATCCATGAAATTTTGCCGGATGAAAAGGCAAAAGCCTTTTTAAGAGAATTTTTAGAAAAGCCGTTCATAATATATAAGGAAGAAGAGGTGGAACAGGCTATACTGGATATAGAAAAAAAGGCGTATAAAAAAGAGCTCCTTTACTCCCTTAAACAAAAAAAGGGGGATATAAAGGGACAAAATGAACTTATAAAAATCCTAAGAGGAGGTATATAGATGCCAAAGAACTTTGATAACGAGATGGAACAGCTTAAAAATCTCTTAGATGAAGGGAAAGACAAGGGATATATAACTATGGATGAGCTTAATGCCAAGCTTCCGGAGGATATTTTTTCACCTACAGAAGACATAAATGAATTAAAGATGATGTTCGAAGAGTTAGATATAACACTTGTGGATGATGCAAAGAGAAAGGATGAGCAAGAAAACATAGAAAATGAAATAAAGATGATGGAACTTGATCCAGTTCCTGCAGATTTAGAGACAGATACCTCCTCTCGTTCTTGTGATCCTGTGAGACTTTATCTCAAAGAGATGGGCTCTGTTTCTCTTCTCACAAGAGAGGGAGAGGTAGAGATAGCAAAGAGAATAGAAAAGGGAGAAAATGAAGCCCTTTTTGGACTATTAGAATCTCAGGTAGGAATTGAACATATAATTGAATTAGGGGAAAAACTTAAAAATAATGAAATAAAGCTAAAAGAAGTAATAATAGATTTAGAAGATGAAGATATGGAATATGCTCAAGTGGATGAAAAAAAGAGATCTTTTATAAGCATGATTGAAGAAATTAAGAAAATATATGAGAGAATTAAGGAAAAAAGCCATAAGATAAACAAGAAGAACTGCACAGAGGAAGAAAAAGAAAAGCTGTCCTTAGAAATAAAAGAGGATATATCTAAGATAAAAGAAATAGTAAGATCTTTTAGATTAGAGAAGAAACAACTGGATAATATGGTGGAAAGATTGAGAAAGGTAGTCAAAGAACTAGAAAAGGCAGAACAAAAGTTGGCCGAAATAATGTTACGCTTAGGTGGCAAGCCCACTTCATATTTAAAGAAACTTTTATCAAAACTTCCTGCAGATATGAAAGATGAAGAGGTAGTAGTAGAACCTGTGGGCTTAACAAAAGGAGAACTTATGAAGATGATGGAAGAGGCAGAAGAAGCAAAGAAGACCATAAAGAAGATAAAAGAGAAGACCACTCTTTCTCCCAGAAGGCTTAAGATTACTCTCCGAAATGTAGAAAGAGGTATTGCAGAAGCAAAAAGGGCAAAGGATGAGTTAATAAAAGCAAATCTTAGGCTTGTGGTCAGCATTGCAAAGAAATATACAAATAGGGGGCTCATGTTTTTAGATTTGGTGCAAGAAGGAAACATAGGGCTAATGAAGGCAGTGGAGAAATTTGAGTATCAGAGAGGTTATAAGTTTAGCACCTATGCTACATGGTGGATTAGGCAAGCTATTACCAGAGCAATCGCTGATCAAGCAAGGACTATAAGAATACCTGTTCATATGATAGAAAC
>JAMOPX010000006.1 GCA_027064285.1 Desulfobacterales bacterium
TTTAGTAATTTAGATGACATATTAAACACGATTAAAAGAGATGAACCCAATCTTCTGCTTCTTTCTTTTCTTGTTCAGGCTTCAAAAAAGACAGGAAAACCTGTAAATGAAATAAAAGTAAACGATGTCAAAGAGTTTGTGATAGCCCACTTAAACGAATTAAAAGATTATGCTCGTAGCTCTACTGATGAATTTGGAAAATTAATCGGAACAATTTCTGTGCTTTCTGAATTTGAAGTGCCAGTGGAAAGAAAGTTTCTTGATAGAGAATCTTCTACCAATACTTCCAATATCTTAGACGAGCTTGAAAAAAGAAAAGAAATTATTGGTATTGAAGGAAGATTTTTTCGTGATAGATATTATCTTATCCCCCACTCTCGCCTTGCCTCTGTTTACAGGAGTGTATGCTTTGGTGAAGAAGGTAGAAAAGAGATTATCAAAAGATACATCCTTCAAGGAGAGTTTTTTGGTAGGTTAACATGGCGTTTGTTCCTTGAAGAAAAAAATCTGCTTCAAAGCATAATAAAAGAATCAAGGAATGATCTTGTTAAAAGAGACCTATCTGATGCCAGCATAAATGAGATAGGGGATTTCATTAAGTATATCAACTGGATTGATAAAGAAGTCGCAAAAGAAATCATAAGAGTGAGTGAAGAAGTATTAAAACAGAAATTTTTTGATGCTAAGATAGAAGAGATAAATAATTTTCTTGGAGATATCATTTGGTATATTGGCAAAGGGAATATTGGTGAATTGAATAAATTGAATATTGGAAACATTTTTGATAAGGAGCTTGCAGAGGAAATTGCAAGAAAAAACAAAGAAATATTAAAACAAAAAGACCTTTCTCAAACCAGCATAAAAGAAATAGGAGATTTCCTTTGGAATATTAGTTTGTGTGATTTAGAGCTTACAAATGAAATCGTAAAAATAAATGAAAATGTATTAAAACAAAAAGACCTATCTGATGCCAGCATAAATGAGATAGGGAATTTCCTCGGAATGATCGGCGATATTGATAAAGAGCTTGCAAAAGAAATTGCGAGAAAAAACAAAGAAATATTAAAACAGAAGCTTTCTCATGCAAGCAGAGAAGAGAAAAAGTATATTTATGAAGTTATTGATGAAATATTAAAATAAAAGTTTATTGTTCTAATTTAGGCTGATTTTTTAATACTAATCAGAAGACTTGTTATTTTTAGTGTGATGATAAGCAGGAGAGCAGAAAAGAGCCCAAAAAATGGGATAGCCACAATTCCTATTATTACTGTTCCAAAAGATGCTCCTATAAGGTCTGAGGCAAAGAGTCTGGATGCAGGACTTTTTTCTTCTCCTATTATCTGTGCTAAAACAGGAAACTGAATTCCACATATAAGCGAGAATATGAAAGGATAAAGAAGAAACAGTATTTTTGGTATATTTTTTGTTATACTTAGATATAATGGACAGCTAATAAGCAAAGCAAGTATAAGAAGCTCTGTAATGAGAAGATATCTTTTTGCGCTCTTTCTTACCTTTATACCAATGAGGCTTCCAGGAAAAAGTCCTATCAGAAATGCAGTAATTATAGCTCCTACCTTCAGGTAAACATATCCGTAAAGGATCTGAAAAAGAAGTATGCAAAGCATTTCAAGTCCCATAAGGGAAAATCCTGTTGAAAAAAGCACATATTCTTCCCTTTTTATAAAGACAAGATACAGAAAAAGCAGAGATGTCAAAGAAAAGATAAGGTAAAAAGGAGATGTGTTAAATTTTTTAAACCATTCTTGAAACACAACCTTTACCAAGCACGGTCTAAAGTCTGTGTTTATTTCAGTATCAGAAAGGATGGCTTTTTTAAGTAATCTGATTCTATCAGGTGTAACATTTCCATAAAAATAAGGGACTACATAAAGGGTTTTTATGTGCAGTTTATTAAGTCTTCTTGGTATGTCTGTGTATATAGGTCTATCACCTGCCAGAAAATAAAGCTCTGTTCCAGGTATAAGTTCTACATATCTAAAACAGCACTTAAGGGTGTTATAGAGTATAGAGATCTTCCTTTTCCTCACCTTGCTTATGTAGTTAGGATAGTATTTCATCTTTACGCATATAAGACCTTCTCTTGTAAGATGTGATTTTGCAAGCATAAAAAATTCTTTTGTAAAAAAGCGATTTATTTGAAATGTGTCAGGGTCTGGTAGATCCACAATAATTGCACTGTATCTTTTCTTTGTGCTTCTTAAGTATCTTCTTCCATCCGTGTTTATTATGGACAGGTTTTTTGCTTCTGGTATAAGCTTAAGCTTTAAGCCTATTTTTGTAACAGATGGGTCTAATTCCACATAGTCTATGTGCAAGGGATGGTATTTTTCTATCTCTCTTATAGCTGCGCCAAGACCACCTGATATAAGAAGCACATCTTTTACTGAATCAAGCTGGCACAGGGCATAGTGAACCTTCTCCTCAGCCCTTGCTATATCTTTTTGGGAATAAAAAGGAGTGCTGGACTCCCACACTGTATATTGATCCTTCTCTTTTGTTACAACAATCCTTCCATAAGGGGACTCCTCATAAGCTACTATGTTTCCGTAATGAAGAGAAAGGCTATATTTTTCAGCAGGACTGCTAAATACAAACCATATAAAAAAGCCAACAAACAAAAGAGATGCAAAAAAAAGCTTTTTGTTTCTTATCCAAAGCAATATCTCCAACACAAAGAAAGTGATAAGTGAGGTTATGCCTATGATTGAAAATGGTTTTAAAAAATACACAAACACAAAGCTTGCAAGAATTCCACCTGTTATATCTCCTATGCTGTCTAAGCAGTAAAGAATGCCAGTATCAATAAAAAATTCTCCTTCTTTTTTAGACACAGCTTGACAATAAGGAAGCGCAAAGCCTATAGCAAAGCAATAAGGAAAGGTGGTAAAAAGCACATAGGCTAATATGTTATAAAAGCTTAGGGAAATCCCATGAGGGAAAAAAGCACTTCTTAAGATCCTTATCAATAAGATCTGTGCAAGAGGAAGGATGGCAATAAGAAATAAAAGAAAGGAAAAAGAAGAAAGAGAACCTCTTTTAAAAAATCTTGCACAAAGACTTCCTATTGCTCCTATGGTAAGCCAGCAGAATATAACAGCAGATATGGTGATTTCATTTCCATAAAAAAGGCTTAAAAACTCCCTTATTGTAATTACCTGATTGACAATAGAAGAGATTCCAATTGCTATAATAGAGGCTGCTATGAGCTTATCAGCGGCGTTACTCCTCTTCAAAGGCTTGCACCTGATATGTATAAACCTCTAAGTCTCCTTTTTTCCACTCATCAGATGGTAGTCCTGCCTTCATGCAAAGATGGCTTAAGAATAGCTCCTTGTCAGGTAACTGCTCCCACACCTGAGGAAGAAATGTAGCAGTATAAAAGCCTTTTTTTATTATCACACCATCTATTCCAGGCCTAAGCTTCTTTAAAAGGTCTTCTGCATCTTTGTATTTCAATGGCTTTGGTTCAGTAAGAACACTTACTTCTATCTTTATGTCTTTAAATTCATCTTTTCTGAGCGGATAAAATCTTGGATCTTCAAATGCTGCAGCTATTGCATTGTCTTCCACACTTCTAATAAGTGGCTCTTTTGGAACAATATGCCCTATGCAACCTCTAAGCTGTCCATTTTTTGTAAGTGTAACAAATGCTGCACCAGGCCTTTTAAATACCTCTGGAAGACCTTCTAATGGAACTCTTTTTAGTCTTCCCTCAAAAAGCTCCTGTCTTATAGCTTCTCTTGCCACTTTAAGCAAAAATTCTCCCTGCTCTTTTGTAAGATAATTTGTGTTTTCATTCTTCATACCTTTTACCCCCGAACTATTATTAGATCCTTTGCAAAATGCTTTTCTGTTTGTGCCTATGCTTAGGCTTACAGCTACAATTATAGCACATAGAAGAAAAATGGCTATCCTTAGCCTCATCATATCATTCCCTCCTTGCAAACTGTTCAAAAATTCTCTATATTTCGTTATAGAACTTAATATTTCATTAGTGGGTTGTCAATATGAAAGGAACGATGAGAATATCTGAATTTGCAAAGAGAGTAGGATTACACCCTCAAACTGTTAGAGGAATGATAAAGAGGGGAGAACTAAAACCATTTGTTACTCCCTCTGGACAATATCGCTTTACAGAGGAACATATCAAGCAGGTATTGGGGATAAGTGAAGACAAAAGAGGAAAGACAGTTATTTACGCAAGAGTATCTACTCAAAAGCAAAAAGAGTATCTTCAAAACCAGGTAGAAGTCTGCAGACAGTTTTTAGCGTCCAGAGGATTGCAGGTGGATGAGATTATTACTGATACAGCGAGTTCCTTTAACTTTAAGAGAAAGGGACTGAATAAGCTGTTAGATATGTGCTTTAACGGAGAAGTTAAAACAGTCTGTATCTACTCAAAGGATAGACTTTCCACAGTAGCTTACGACTTGTTTGAGCAAATGTTAAGGCGTTTGGGTATAGGAGTTCTTATTGTTGAAAACTCAGAAAGGTTAATAACCGACGAACAACTTAAAGATGCAGTAGAAGAGATGATTAGCTTTGTCCACTACATTACCTTAAAGATTTACGGTTCAAGGAGCTACAAGAGGAAAAAAATTGAAGAGTGTATCAAAGAGGTAATCAATGCTTTTGACATTGAGCATAACGACAAGTAAGAAGAGTGTAGTTAACAAGCTGGAGAGAGCGGTAAAGACTTTTCAGCACTTTAAGAATCTCCTTTACCTGTGCTTACTTGAATATCACCAAGTAACTAATGATATTAAACCGTTTCTTTCAAAAACATTTCTGGAAAAGTTTGTTAAGGGGAAAGAAAGCCTTCCTTATGAAAACGAAAAGATTAGAGAATGGAAACGAGATCTTATTTCTCTGTGGACTATA
>JAMOPX010000007.1 GCA_027064285.1 Desulfobacterales bacterium
TCATTATAAGCCAGTCTCTTCCTATGAGGATAAGTGCTGCCCAGCTATAGTTTCCATATGGATGCAGAACTTCATGATATATGTCTCCTACAAGTATCACACCAAGCACAAAGGGAATAAAATATCTGACAAGTCCGTTCCACCACTTGCCAATCTTTATGCTGGACACCCTGTTTATGTGTCTTCTCAGCATCTCTATGTTAAAAAGCCATCCTACAAGTATGCATTCCAATATTCCTACAGTAACAAGGCCATAGTTTGTAATAAAGTGATCCAAGATACTTATCCAGTGAAGTCCTGCCTGAGAAGTAAAAATAATAGAGGCCAAAAATGCTATTATACATACTATTGTAACCACCTTTTTTCTTTCAGCACCAAACTTATCCATCATGGCTGCTGTAAAAGCCTCAATTATAGATATAGAGGATGATATACCAGCAACAAACAGACAGAAGAAAAATATTGCTCCAAACAGATTTCCCATGGGCATAAGTGTCAGTGACTTTGGATAAACCACAAAGGCAAGCCCTATTGGCTCTGCTACTACCTCTGAAATGGGAACACCTTGAGACTTTGCCATAAATCCTAAAACAGCAAATACAGCAAATCCGGCAAATACAGCATATCCGCTGTCCATAAGTGCAGTTATTATTGAATATTTTGTTATATTTGCCTTTGCAGGCAAGTAACTGGCATAGGTAATCATTATCCCAAACCCTATACTCAGGCTAAAAAAGACCTGGCTAAAGGCATCTATCCACACTGAAGGTTCGAGCAATTTTGTAAAATCAGGCCTTAGGTATGCATATATTCCAGAGGATGCTCCATTCAGCCCCAAAGACCAAAACACAAGAACTGCTGTAAGTATAAAAAGTACTGGCATGAATATCTTGTTAGCAAGTTCCACACCTCCCTGAACACCTCGATATATTATCACCCAATTTAAAAACCACACCACTACAAGCCCTAAAAGTATCGGAGATCTTATCTGTCCTATACTGGCAGGAGAACTGCTTACAGCTAAAAACTTTTTAAAGAAAAAAGAATTTGGATCTGCTCCCCAGCCTAAGTTAAACGACAGAAAAAAGAAATCAAGACACCACGCAATGATAACAGTATAGTAAAGGGAAATACCGAACATTACAAAAATAACAGCCCACCATCCTATCCATTCCCATCGTGGCCTTATCTTATGATATGCAAGAGGAGCAGAGGCTATTTTTTCATGCCCTATACCGTATTCTAATATGAGTAAAGGGATACCAACCGTGATAAGAGCAAATATATAAGGAATAAGAAAAGCTCCACCTCCGTGGCTATAAGCTATGTAACTGAATCTCCATATATTTCCCAGTCCAATGGCAGAGCCAACAGAGGCAAGCACAAAACCTAATTTACTTTTCCACTGTTCTCTTTTATTTTTTTTAATAACGTCTCCTCCAATTATTAAGCAGTTTTTTTGCATATAACTCATATCTGCAAGTTAGGTCAAGTTCACAGGGTAGATATCAGCAATTTTCGGTGAGAAACAAATTATACCAATACTGCTTTAAAATACTCCTTTAAAAAATTTCCGTTTAATACATCTGGTAATCAGAATGAATACCTAAATGCATATTTTAACGTATATTTAGAGAAAATTTTCTTATAATTTAACTAATCTTACGCAAAAGTTTCTGTCTTATCTGTATGCAGTATAGGGTTAAGACCAGAAGTGGAATAAGGGCAAGGGGGTTTTTCGGATGCGACTGTCGAAAGGGCGCTGTCTCTTCATGGCTTATCTGTGGGGGAAACCGCAGCCCGTCACTCAAGTCTCTCTAAAACAAGCATAGTCCTTTACCAGACATCCAAGCCCGTTGGTAAGCATATATTTGATTAACAGCTGAGTGACGGGAATGCGGAGGGGGCAGGTATCCCCCGCAGATAAGTCAGAGAAGAGACCAGCTCGAGAGACTCGGAGCAGACGAAAAACCCTTTTGCCCCAATACCACCTTCGCTGTTATCCCTCCCTCCTGAGATAAAAACTTTTGCGTAAGGTCAGTTTTAATATAAAATGACCTTAATTTGTTTCTCACCGAGAATTGCTGATACTTATCAGTGAGACTTGCTAATTTCTTTTCTTGCTGTTATCTTTAAGGCTAACAATATCAAAAAGGAGTTTCAAGATGAACAGAAAAAGGATTTTGGTGGTTTCTCTTTTGCTTTTTTTGATTATATCTGTTCCGTTTTTTTATCCTCACAAATGTACCAGTAGGGTTTCAGAAAGAGAAGGGATATACAAAAGTTTGGATCTATTTGTGGAGGTGTTAAGAGAGATAGAGAAGAATTATGTAGAGCCTATAGATCCAAGGAAGCTTATATATGGGGCAATAAGAGGTATGATGAAAGCGCTTGATCCTCATTCTTCTTTTATGACAAAGGACGAATATAAGGAACTTATGATAGAAACAAAAGGTAAATTTACAGGAGTAGGGATAGAGATTACCATAAAGGATAATTCTCTTACTGTGGTGTCTCCAATTGAGGGCACGCCAGCCTATAAGGCAGGTATAAAAGCAGGAGATAAAATAATAAAGATTGATGATAAACCAACCAGGGATATGACCCTTATGGATGCGGTCAAACATATAAGAGGTCCTAAAGGTACCAAGGTAAAGCTAACTATACTTAGAAAAGGGGTGGACAAGCCTTTAGAATTTGTGATTACAAGAGATGTTATTCCTATAAGAAGTGTAAAAAAATATATGCTTGCTTCACATATAGGATATGTGCGCATATCCAGTTTTCAAAGCAATACCACTAAGGAACTTAAACAGGCCTTAAGAGAGCTAGAGAAAAAAGGTTTGAAAGGTCTTATACTTGACCTAAGAAATAATCCAGGAGGCCTGCTAAATCAGGCAATAGAGGTGTCTGATGTATTTTTAGAGTCTGGCATAATTGTAAGCACAAAAGGCAGGAAAAAGGCCCAAAATATGGTGGCATATGCTCATAGAAATTTAGTGGAAAGGAATTATCCGATTGTAGTTCTTGTTAATGGTGGAACCGCAAGTGCAGCAGAAATAGTGTCTGGAGCATTACAGGATAACAAACGCGCTCTTATAGTAGGCACAAAGACCTTTGGAAAAGGTTCTGTTCAGACTGTTATACCATTGTCTGATGGTTCTGCTCTCAGGCTTACTACTGCCAGGTACTACACTCCTAGTGGAAGATGCATCCAGGTGACAGGAATAGAACCAGATATAGAATTGCCATTTATATCTCCAAAGGAACTGAAAAGAAAAATAAGATTCTTAAGAGAGGTGGATTTGGGAAAAAATATACTTGGAGTAAAAAAGAAAGAGAAGAGAGAAGAGGAGAGGCTGAGCAAGAGGGCAAAAAAACTGATTCGCAATGATAACCAAGTCAGATTTGCTTTGAAACTTCTTGAACATTGGGATTCTATAAAACAGGTAGTGGAAGGAAGTTCAGCTGCTGAATCAGAAAGATAAATCTAATATGCTCAAAAAAGGCTCAGTTTTGACCATAATACTCGCTGCTGGAAAAGGCAGCAGGATGAAAGGATTTAAAAAAAATAAGACCTGTATTTCCTTATTGGAATCTTATGAATATCCAATGATATTGGAGATTCTTAAAAATTCCCCTCCAGGAGAAAAGATTATTGTAGTAAAGCACAGAAAAGAAGATGTAATCAAGGCTACAACCCATATAAAAAACATAACATACTGTGAGCAGCCAGAGCTAAACGGAACAGGAGGTGCAATTCTTGCATGTGTGGAGGCTATAGAAAAGAGCAGTGCAGCAAGTGTACTTATCACAATGGGAGATGTTCCTCTTGTAATAAGAAAGACTTATATAGCTCTTCTAAGAGGACTTGATAAAAACCATATGATGGTTTTGGGTTTTAAGAGTTTTTATAAAAAACAATATGGACTTTTAGATCTGGATGGAGAAAGGGTAAAGAGGATTATAGAGTGGAGTATATGGAAGGACTTTTCAGAAGAAAAGCAAAAAAGTCTTAAAATATGCAACTCTGGGATATATGCAATACATAGAAAAGTGCTTTTGAAATATATTCCTGAATTGAGCAGAAAACCTCATATCGTACTAAAAGAGAGAAATGGCGTTTTAAAAGAGATAAAAGAGTTTTTTCTTACAGATCTTGTGGAATATATGTACAGGGATGGATTAAAAGTAGGATATAGTGTGGCTAATGAAACAGAGCTTATGGGAGTAGATGATCCTGAAGCCCTTTTTCAAGCCAGAAAGATATTTCTTTCTAAGAGGGGATAAGAAGTGCTGCCAGCCTTTTTAAACCATCTCTCTGACCCAAAGCTATAAGAATATCGCCTTCTTCTATTCTAGTCATGGAAGAAGGATTAAAGATCATCTGGCCACCTTTTTTTCTTATTGCTACAATTATAACATTTGTTTTCTGTCTTATTTCTGACTCTTCTAAGGTTAAACCATTTAGAGGAGAGCCTTTTTCTACCATCAGTTCTTCTATTTCTAATTCGATTTCTTTATTATGAACAGTAAGTTCCAAAAACTCAGCCACAGCAGGCCTGGTGATCAGGTTTGCCAGCTTCTGTCCCCCTATTATGTGGGGCATAACAACCCTGTCTGCCCCTACTCTCAGAAGTTTATTATAGGTATGTTCCTCTTCTGCCCTTGAAAGCACAAAGAGATCAGGGTTAAGGGTCTTTGCTGTCATTGTTACAAACAGATTGTCTGCATCAGAGGAAAGAAGTGCTATTATCCCTTTTGCCCTTTCAATGCCTGCTTCTAAAAGATTATCTTCTATTGTTGCATCTGCTATGAGATAAGGATGACCATCCCTTTCTAAGGTTTCCCTTGATTCAGGATCTTTTTCTATAACCAAAAGAGGCACATT
>JAMOPX010000008.1 GCA_027064285.1 Desulfobacterales bacterium
ATTACTTCAGGAGATACTACATCAAAGAGCTTTTCTTTTATTTCCTTCTGAAGGATCTTTTCAAAACCAAATCCCTTGGCTATTCCAAATGCCATTGCAAATATAGGCACAATAGAAAGGAGGGTATAAAAAGTGAGCGCAGAAGCCCTTACATATACTCTTTCTTTCAAAAATTTTCTTATAGTAATTACAAATACTTTCAGATACCTAATAGTATAAGAATAAATAAGAGGAAGTTCTTGCTCTTTTATTCTCCATATTTCTGTGGTTAAGAAATTCCTTAACTTGATAATAAAGTCTTTCATTTATCTGCCAAAGATCCCTTTTAGCAGCTCTTTTCCCATCTCTTCTATAGAATTTTCTTTTTCTCCTTCTTTAGTCTTTTTTTTGAAAAGCTTTTTAAATATCGTCTCTTTTGCTATCCCTTTTAGATCAGGTGCAAATCTGGGAGAAGAAAATGTGCCAGAGACAATTACTGGAACAGATATACTCTTTTCAGGATTTTTTATATATTCTGGATTTATACGGAAGTTCAGGGTTTGTTTTTTTAGGTTTGCATTTCCTATTGAGCTAACTTTAAGATTGGGTGAGATAAGCTGGGTTTCCTTTGTTTGAAATATCCCATTTTTTATGACAAATTTTGATTTTATCACTGAAAATATAGTTTTCTTCTTTAACTTCCTTGCTTTAGCAAGACCAAAAGCAGCTTTTATGTTTTGAATCATTCCGCTCAAATCTATTCCAATAATGGCTCCATCTTTTATCAGAAGATCTCCGTTTCCATTCAGAGAGGAGATTATCTGCTCTGGAGTGTCACCTTTCATATTAAGAACAAGTTTCATATCAAAGTTTCCTGTTAGAAGCTCTTCTTTTATCATATCTTTAATAAGCTGACCTATGAGAACATGATTTATATTCATTGCCAATTTGGTAACAGGAATTTTATCTTTTACATTTACCATAGCGTTCAATAGCATCTTTCCTTTATACATATCCATGCTCATAGGCTTTATTTGAAGCAGGCCATCTTTTGCCATAATCTTTGCATATATGTTTTGGAGCCTTATCTTCTTGGCTATAAGAGTGCCTACTGTTATCTTTCCATCCATTTCAAGCTTTTTTAAGGGAGTATAATCAATAGAAACGGCCTTTTTTGCGGTCTTCGGAGCAGGAGTTTTGCTTTTCTTTGTGATTACTACCTTTTTCTTAGGCTTTGTCTTTGTTTTATAGGTAACAGGTATATAACGATCTATATTTATTTTATCTATATTGATATCAAATGCAATGTTTGGTTTTTTAAATTCCTTTGCAGATAACCAGAAATTCATCTTGGATTGATCCAATACAAAAATCCCTTGTTTTATACTAACCTCTTTTGCTGTTCCTTTTATGTGTGCAGAAAGGCTGATTTTCTGAAGGGCATTTGGATCAGAAAGTCTAAGAGGAACTTCACTAAGCTTAGATAGCACTTTTCTTAATGAAAAAGGCCTTAGATTTAATGCAAATTCATAAGAAGGATTTTGAGAGGATATATCTTTTACCTTTCCTTTTAGACTGAGATTAAGCTCTTTAAATGCCATCAGGTTTATGTTCACAGCCACAATCCCTTTTCCTGGTGTCTTTCCAAGAGGTCCTATTTGCCCAATTATTTTTATGGGATTTCCTTCCAGCTTTGCTGTAAGCTCAAAGCCTACTGGTTTTGTAAAGGAGACATTTTTCAATCTCAGATTTATCCCAGTAATCCCTGTTTTTTTGCCAGTGGCCTGATCAATCCAGAGTATTGCTGCATCTGTTATGGCAAACTCATCTACTGAGAGCTTTTTGAGCGGAAGTTCAGTTGAAACCTTTGTGCTTCTCTTTAACTCCACATCCTTTTCTTTAAGTTCTATTTCCTTAGATGATGAAGTTGTTAGTTTTTCAAATTGCCAGTTTACGTTTCCGTTCTTTGCTTTTATTAAAAGCACTTTTGGCTCTTTCATAACAAATCTCTTTACCTGAAGATCCCTTGAGAGAAGAAGGGGAAGCAGTTTTATCTGAACATCAAATGACTTGAGAGAGACAAAGTCTTTTTCCTTAAACCCTTTTGGATTTCCTATATGCAGGTCTGAAAAGCTAACCTTAGCAACAGGAAAAAGCCTTAACTTCAGATTCCCATCTATGGAAAATGGTCTGCCAATAGCCTTTGCCACTTTATCTTCTATTGTAGGTTTGTATTTGTTTATATCAATGAAATTAGGTGCTATAATGAGCCCGATCACAGTCATCAAGACGATGATGCATAAGATTAATATTGTCCATT
The DNA here is from genome assembly GCA_027064285.1 of Desulfobacterales bacterium. GTDB lineage: Bacteria > Desulfobacterota > DSM-4660 > Desulfatiglandales > JALVZP01 > JALVZP01. The sequence continues at coordinate 2,300 of JAMOPX010000008.1, forward strand.
TAACAAATCTTTTCATCTTTTAACCTCCGTTATAATTAATGACTTGTCTTCTCTAAGGTGTTGAGATACTCTTTTTGGAGAGCCAACTCTGGATATCTTTTTAGTTCCTGTTTAAGTCTTTCAGCTACACAAGAAATATCTATGTCGTATATATTTTTCCCTTTTTCGGCCATCCTGTGAATCACTAAAAGGGAGTAATAGGAAAGAAGCATCCTGATAGGATTAGCTCTTCTCAGCAGATATGCTCTTCCGCCGATGGTATTTAAGAAAAAGCAGGCATATCTGTAAGCAATATCTAAGCTGGGAAGCAATCCATAGGGATCAGGGCATCTATCCTGATTTATGAGCCATATATAACCCCATCTCAACACATACTCTATTTGGTCGGATTCTCTTTGTAAAATCTCTTTGATCAGTTTTATTTCATTTCCAGAAAGGGTTCTAAAAAAGAAATATATATTTCTCAGCATTATCTCTGAATTTACACCTTCTCCTTGGGATATAGGAGGATTGCGAGACAGTTTTTTTACGATCTCAGAAATAACATCTTTGACATCTTTATCTCCACAGTACTTGTTTACATATTTCTTATGGTTCAAGTAGTCTAAAAAACCTAAAAAGTTCTCTTTCGCTATTTCACAGGAGATGCTATATTCTTTTTGTTTAATTTCTGCTTCTTCTTTTTCTTTCTGAAGCTTGGTCTCTTGTTTTATTGATTTTTTTTGCTCTTTTAGAACATTTTGATATGAGACCTTCTTTTCTTCCTTTACAGCAGGATGTTTTGTTTTAATTTCAGAGATAGGAATCTTTTTTGTTTTCAAAGCATTCTTATAACCGAATTTATAACCTAAGTATGTAGAAGAAGGGATAAGGATAAAAAGAGCGAGTATCCAAAAAAGAAGGTGTTTTTCAGCATCCTTCATCTGAAGATCATATATCTCCTTTGCCCTTCTATATAAAGATCATTTCCATATATATCATTTATTACAAATGCTGGAAAATCTTCCACATAAAACTCCATTAATGCTTCTGGACCAAATTCTTTGTATGCTACAATCCTTGCTCTTTTTATTGTTTTGGAAAGAAGTGCTGCAGCCCCTCCTATTGCTGACATATATATGGCCTTGTGTTTTATGAGCGCCTTTTTTACAAATTCAGCTCTTGGGCCTTTGCCTATGAACCCTTTAACTCCCATCTCCAATAGCTTTAAGGCATACTTATCCATCCTGTAACTTGAGGTAGGCCCTGCTGCACCAACTACTTTGCCCGGAGGTGCAGGAGAAACTCCAGTGTAGTAAATAACCTGCCCTTTAAGCATAATGGGCAGTTCCTCTCCCCTTTTTATAAGCTCCATAAACTTGTTATGAACAAGATCTCTTGCTCCATATATGATACCGGTTATGAGAACAAAATCACCAGCCTTTAATGTCTCTATATCTAATTCAGAAAAAGGTGTTTTTAAACGAATCATGGTACCCCCTTTCTTCCCAGGCCTTCCAAAAAGGACACCATTTGCCATGCCAAAAAAGTAGTTTCCCTAAGAAAGTATCAGGGTTTTTCCGCGCAAATCTACAAAGAGGACATATATCACATATCTTTGCCATTATTTCTTTTAAAGACATTTTAATCCTTCTTTAGCCATCTGTAATAAGAGTTTATATTATATATTGCTGCAAGAGGATTATGTGCTAAAACCCTATCCTTTACTGCAAGCACAGTACAAGGAGCCTCAGAAAATTCCAGAAATATGGTGTCATGCCCAACACATAATCCGAGAAGTATGTTTAACTCTGTTTTTACTTCATTTAAAATAAGAGCCTGAAGCACAGGATTGCATATAGATTCAAAAGAACCCGGAGCTATTTTTTGATCATCTCTCAGACCAAATTCCTCTTTTGGAACACATCCTACTTTGCAGGCTACAGAAGCCACCTCAAAGCCTTTTTCCTTTAGTAGGGCTTCTGTTACCTTTGCTTCAGCCCTAAGTCCTATGCAGAAGGCAAGCCCAAGTCTTTTGTATCCCATTTTACCTGCAAATTCCCAGATTTCCTGAATCCTTGGCTTTATAGGTCTTAGGTACTCATATCCCTTGTCTTTGTTTGTATATCCTTCGCCTTCCTGGATAGCTGATTGTTTTGCCAGCTCAAAAAGACCTCTCTCTTTTAGTAATGCATAGACCTTCCTAGTCAGATCTTTTTTCAGAACAGTGGGACAGTTTTCAGGATGTTTTCCGCCAGGCCTTCTACAGATTCTTTCTGGCCACTTAAAAGGGCAGGATGCACATGTAGGTATCTGTTGCATTTTTGTTTACCTCGTTTATAGTGTAGTATATTTTAGCATTTTACAAACAAAAAAAGAAGTGTCTGTATTTAGATAGATATATGATATATTTCTATTTCAAATGTGGGAGGTAAAAACAGTTAACAGAAAGTATATATTAGCATACAATAGTATTTGTATAGAAACAGGTGCTTTTAAGTGCATAAAAGCTTTTATGATATTTACAGGGATACACTTTTAGAGGAAGAAAG
>JAMOPX010000009.1 GCA_027064285.1 Desulfobacterales bacterium
TATCTCAAGAACTCTGGCACATTAAAACACATCATTGGCTCATTTTTCAATGGTAATTTTACTGGCGGTGATGCATGTCCATTTTCATCTATCTCTGTTATGTATATCCTTGCAAATATACCATCATCCCTTTTTGTAGCAAAAAGAAGCCATCTGCTATTTAGAGACCAGCTATGCCACGAATCCATAGCATAATCTACATTGCACTCCAGCTTTCTGGGAGGGGTGCTTAAGTCTGCTGGCATTATATAAAGGTCTGAAGTCGGCTCTACAAGAGAAGCAGAATCTGCCTCGTTAAAGACAACCCACTTGCCATTTGGCGAATATCGAGGAGCATAATTGCTTTTACCATTAAATGAAGCACCTTTTATAGGAACAGCTTTTCCTCCTTTGCCATTGTTATAAGGAATCCTATATAAATCAAACCTGATTGTTTCAAGCGCCCCTCTTTCTGGCTCTTTTGCTCTACAGAATATTATGTGTTTACCATCTGGAGACCATGTGGGAAAGTTTTCCATGTAATCTGGATCGCTTGCCCCTTTTAAAGGCCAGACTTTGTTATTCTTTACATTCACTATATATATATCAGAACCCAATACAAAAAACTGCTGGGTTTCAAGGGTAATACATGGCCTTATACTAACAGACTTACCCATTGTAACAGCTACTTTCTGAGCATCAGGAGCCCATGACATAAAAAAGGAATTAATTGCAAAGGTCTTTCCCTGAGATGTCGAAAACTTATATATTCCCAAAATCCTCTTTGCCTTACCTTTCATTTTTCTGAATGGAAGTTGATCTCTCACAGCAATAGCCAGTATTTCTTCCTCAGGTTTTATGTCTGGCCTTTTTGGAAAAAAATGACAATTAGTGCAGTATAGATTTTTACCTTCTACAAACAGATTTTCTTTAAATGAATCCACATGCCTATAATAGACATTCGGGGTCTTCTGAGGATGAAATAGCGGGGAAACCAATCTATAGACTATGATATTGTCTAAGGGAAAAGGAGAAATCCTGAATCTTATTTTGTCCAAATACACAGTATCTCCAATCCTCTTTCCATCCTTATACATGCAACCTCTTATTTCAATCCAAGAGTATTTATTAACTCCAAGTTTTTTTATCTTTTCCCAAAGTGCCTTACTGGGTCTCCAGCTCTTTTTATCAGTAAGCACAATTATGGGTGAATCTTCATGCCCAGGTATGGTGATCTTTAAAAGCCAGATATTGTCGAGGCTATCATCCCACAATATCTCTGGAGGGACTATATTAATAGGGAAAGATGCCCCATCATATGGCCTGATTATTTTCAAGTATCTATATTTGGCCCTCTCATAATATGGGGTCTTATAAATTGAAGGGAGCTGAGAATCATCAAATGGCATGACTATTTTTTCTTTTTCTGTCTTATGGATTGCGTTTCCTGAGTAAAATATTGCCACAGATACTTTATGTTTTGAATCTACTATAATAGTAGGGGATGAAAATCCAGTACAAACAAATCCAAAAATAACCAAACAAAAGGAGATTATCTTCTTTCCATGAATTCCCATGGGTTTTTTATCCCTTTTTGTCTCATTATTCTTTCTACTTGTTCTTGCTCCTTTATAGCTCTCATTATCTCTTCTTGAGTTGGGATAGCTTTTTTCTCCTGTGCTCTGCGGAGGTATTCTTTTATTTCTTTTCTACCACTGCTAATATTATATGCGTATTGCAAAAATGCAATGGCAGCATCATAGTTTCCTCGTCTGTAAAAGTATTTCCCAATCTCTAATGGAACCTCCCAGAATATATACTCTTTACCATTCAGTTTATATATAAATCTTTTATCCGTCTCTCCTGTGTAGAAAAGCACCACAGGATCTCCGGAAAGCATTTTTCTAAGTTTATCTCTATTAAAATGCTTAAATTTGGCATATATGAGCTTAAAGTTTAGCTTTGTACTTGTCTGTTTCTCCCACAGATTTTTATAATAATGATATTTATCTTTATTCCTTATCATTTTACTGGCAAAGCAAGCATACAGAATAGCCTCTTTATCCTCAGGATTCTGTTTCAGCACTTTATCGAAATATCTTAAGGATGCCCTTAAAAAGTTTTTATAAACCAAAATTTCTCCCAATTTTTTATAGGTGTTTATATCATAGGGATCTAAAACAAGTGCGCTTGCATAATAATTCTCTGCATAGCTTAGATAACCAAGATCAAAAAAGAAATCCCCTATTGGGATAAGCCTCCACTTTGCAATCTTGCTTGCTCCAGGAAGCGCACCAGTAGGCTTTTGTAAAAAATAATAAGCAGAAACCTTCTCTTTTCCCATCTTATGGTAAAGGCGACCCAGTTCAACATTTATAGTGTCTTTCACTAAATCAGGAAGATTACCTCTCTCAAATTTAAGACCATACAGGATATTTTCTGCTTCCACATATTTTTTTTCAGAGATATAAGCATGAGCAAGATTTACCATGCTTACAGGATCATCCATATTGATATTAACAGTTTTCCAATATCTTGTGTTAGATTCATACACCTTACACATGGCAACAGAAAAAGCCATAAAGAAGAGGACAAAACCAGAAACAATGATATTTTGCCACATTTCATCTCCCAATAAAAATGGAACAATAAAGAAAGGAATAAGAAGGAATACATAAAGCATATTTTTGGCAAAGATAGACTTCCATGCAAAAAGAAGATTAAATGGTTTTAATATTTCAGCAGAATCCATTTTTGCTAATGGATACTTAAATACAGGCTTTACTCCTATATATTCTGAAAGACAATACCATATAAAAATGAAGATTGAAAAAAGAAATAAATGAAACAATACAGGAAATAGCTCTTTTTTGCTTTCTGCGGTGTTTATCATAAATATCAGTACAAATAAAAGAGCTCCTGCAAAAAGGAATTTAATGCTTATATGATAATAGATACTTAAAAAAATAAATAAGAATATAAAGTAAATACACATTCCAAGAGCAACTTTTTTATATTTTAATCCTATATGACAAAATATGGTTGTAAAAACAGGAACAAATATAGCTATCTTGGAGCTAAAAAGCGCAATAGAAAAAAACAAGAAGGAAAGGATAAAATTAATTTTTTTTCTTTTTTCTAAGTAATAAACATAATAAAGGATTGAAAGCAAACAAAACAGCATACCTATGGATATAGATATCTGGTTCGGATCATTGATAGATATGATTAAAAGAGGATGTACAAGAAACATGAGTGAAAAAAGAAATGCGGCAAATTCGGGTAAAAATCTTAAGGCAATAAAAAAAAGAATAAAGGTGCTGACGAGATGTATAAAGCTTAGGAAGCTATGTATAGCTGATGGGCCAAAATGATTTCCAAGCAAAAGCTTAAGACAGGATAAAACAAAAAAAGGAATTGGCCTATATTCTCCGTCAGTATAAATGGAAAGCTCAGAGGAGAAAACTTTGGCTAAAAGCTTCTTTGACCCAAGAAGGGATATCTGAGGTATAGAATCAGTATATAAAGAAGTAGGATGAAAAAATAATGCTTTGTTATTAATAGTAAGGAGTGAAAAAATAAGACTTATTAAAATATATAAAAGTAAATATTTTTTCATTTTATTGTTTTTTATTTAATTATTATTGCTTTTATGCTTTTAAACTCTACATCAAAATCATATCCTTCACACCTGATTTCAACCTTCTTCAAGCCAGTCTCTTTTATGTATATGGGCACAGATTCAAAAGAAAACCATATTCCTACATTTCTTCTAATATAGTTGATAGGATAACCAGAAGGAAGATCTCTGCTGATTATTCCCCAGTCATAAATACATTTGTTAGGAGTATAAAGAAACAGATGAATAGGATAACAAGCAGTTTTGGGATCTTTTTTGCTCCATATTCCAGTAGTCTTGAGCTGATGCTTATTTATTCTGGCCTCTATCTGAATTATTGTTGCATATCCTTGAGCAGGAGGCTCCCATTCCTGATAAATACTCACATATCCTTTATTTTTATGAGACCCTTTCCTTATAACATGAAGGATGTTATTATCATCTCTCTTTTCTACTTTTATGATAAATTCACCAGGACCACTCTTTTCTATTCTCCATCCTTTGATCCCTTCTTTAAAAGAACTATTTTCAGTAATGACCTTGCTTTCTCTCTCTTTATTAGTTCTTTGCTCTTGGGCAAATACTCCTATATTACCATTACTTATGGTAAATAAAATAGCACATATTAAAATAAAAAAAATTCTCATTTTTTATTAAATTTTTGTTTTTCTTATCTTAAGATACAAAAATATTCCTCCAACTAATACTATCAGAGGTAAAAGTATCACCAGATAAAGGAGCATCTTTCTTTCTTCTTCTCTCAAAGGCCTGTATCTGAATTTCTTAGGAGCTGGTCTTTGAGCAATAAGATTTTCTCCTCTACAAAGCCACTCTACCATATTCATAAAAATGCTTGCATTGTCCAATCCAGGTGTATCAAGATAAGGATTTGTTGCAAATTTAGCACTTCCAACAACTACAATCTTTCCTTCTCTTTTGCTATCTCCACATATACTTACACCAACAGCAAGAGGACCTTTTTTGCTTATCCCTTTTTTGTAGTCAAATTCCCATTTGTCATACATCTCCTTAGTAATTGTCCAGCTATAAGGGCTTGTTTTTAAAAATTCATCTACTTTATATCCATCAACATGAGTATGTTTTGTATATATAGGACGGCTCATAGGAAGCATTACAGGCATCAATAAGGTGTTAACTATAACACTTTTTCCATACATATCTTGAGTTATCATGGGCATAAACATATCACCACCAACAAGCTT
>JAMOPX010000010.1 GCA_027064285.1 Desulfobacterales bacterium
TCTCTTCTTATTTCCTCGAAATCAGTTGAGGCTGCTAAAAGATCTCTTAAACAATTAAACCTCCCTGTTTCAGAAGACTGCCTTGAAGAAGTTGCTAAAGAGATTAGAGACTACTTTGATGATATAATACCAATACTGATTTAAAATAACCCTTTAGGAAAGTTTTGGATATAATCTTAATTATCACTAAAGAAATTGCTGGGTAATAGCTCTTCAGTTGAAGATTTATAAAAAGAATATCTAATTGGTATTGGTATTACAAAATAGCTTCGGTCTCCCATATATTGAATACAGAATTCACAACAAGGTTTGAGACAGATAACAATCATGTTTAGACACAATTTTCTTGACAAGTGCCCAAGGTTGCAGTATGGACAAAAAATGGGTAATTTATTGTCCAAATATTGGGGAGCATCTCAAGATATCCAGATCTAAAAATCACAACAGTAAAAGATACTCAGTAAGTATCAATCCAAGTATAGCGACAGATTCCATATCTAAAAAATGTTCTATTGTTTCTTTAAATAAAATGATACATTGTGCTGGAAAAAGTTCATCTGCTTCATTAAAAAGCAAAAGCACAGGAATATGAGGTAAGGCACAAAATAAAAAGCTTATATCATAATTCCATCCTTCCTTATATAATATCCCGCCTAATCTTTTTGAGCATTCTATTAATAGCTCTTTTTTGCCTGAAAAAGTAGTGGCTATCTTTTTTTCAACATTGTTGGAAAAAGCACTTAAAAGAGGAGCTGCATCTTTGAAATCTCTGTAATGTTTCCATTCTTTTCTTTTGTTTTTTATCTCTTTTTTAGGAAATCCTATTATATATTTGCTAAGTACTACTATTTCTGTATGTAATGCATTTTTGCCTGAAGAGTTCTTTATCCCCTGTTCTGAGATAAAAAAAGGTCTTGAAAAGAGAGGTATTACAAGCTCTTTTCCATTCCACACTGCTTTTGAATCCATTCTTTTAGACAATTTTTTAAGGTCTATCTTTTTAATATATTCCAAATAATTGTGATATATTTTTTCAAAAATGGAGGTCATCTTTTTATGTCCTCAAAGGTGTTATAGTATTCCGCAAAATTTGATATTTTGCGGAATACTAATTAATAGAAAGAACGTTCGTTTAGACTTGGGAAAAACTTCCTTTTTTCCTCTGTGGAAAAAAGGAAAGGAAAAATTAAAGGATTATATAAAGCTTAAACAAGAATATCATATTTACTGATAAAAACGCTTATTATTTTTTCTTTTTGGGCATCTTTGCTTCTTCAGCTATCCATTTATCAATAGCTTCTTTATCAAACCTCCATACTCTACCTATTCTTATAGCAGGAATTTTTCCTTCTGCAGCGTATTTGCACACGGTAATTTCGTGTAACTTCAGATACTTTGCCACCTCTTTTGTAGTCATTATTTCTGGCATAACTCCCTCCTTAAAATTTTTTCTTGCATATCCAGAACAAGTTTGATTTAATCTTAATGTATTTTAAATTTAAAGTCAATAAAAAATTCTTTAGCTTATGCTTTCAAAGAAAAATATATTCTTATTTATTATTCTTTCCCTTATATTAGGATTAAAGACGGTTTTCCCTTTTTTTAATGAGAAGATAGCCAAGGTTAGGTTTGTTTATGATGGAGATACTATTCTGCTTAGTAATGGGGAGAAGGTCAGATATTTGGGTATAGATGCTCCTGAATTAGATCCTGAAGGGAAAAGACACCAATTTATGGCGCTTGAAGCAATGAAATTTAATATAAAGATGGTGAAGGGAAAACTTGTAAGGCTTGAATTTGATAGGGAAAGAAGAGACAGGTATGGTAGACTTTTAGCATATGTATATTTAGTAAAAACAGGGCAGATGATTAATGCTTTATTGTTAAAAAAGGGTTTAGCTCATGTGTTATTAAAAGAACCGAATTTAAAATATAAGCGTCTATTTATAGAGATACAACGAGAAGCAATGAAAAATAGGCTTGGAATATGGAGCAAGCCATTTAAAAACGAAGAAAAATATTACATAGGAAACAAACGCTCCTTTATCTTTCATAGGCCTGATTGTAATTTTGGAAAACGCATTAAGCCTACGAATAAAGTAATTTTTAAAGACTGCTATCAGGCCTTTTGGGAAGGCTATAGTCCTTGTCGTAGATGTAAGCCTGCTACTTATAGGTAATTATAAACAATCCTTATTTTCCTTGGTAGTTAGGTTTTCTTTTTTCTTTATATGCAGAAAGTGCCTCCTGATGATCTTTTGATTTGATACATATAGTCTGAGCTTGTACAGCATATACCATTCCTGTCCTGTTGTCGCTGTCTATCGCTTTATTCACCATTGTTTTTGCTAAGCTTATGGCAATAGGAGCCTTGTTATCAATAAGTTTTTTTGCTGCCTCTATAAGGTTTTCTTTTTCTACTATGCTGTTTACTATGCCGAGCCGATATGCCTCGTTGGCATCTATAAGTCTCCCTGAGAATATAAGTTCCTTTGCAATGCCGGGGTTTGTCAGTCTGGTAAGTCTCTGAGCTCCTCCAAGATCAGGTACAAGGCCAAAATTTACCTCTGGAAGCCCAAATTTTGCCTCAGGTACTGATATCCTTATATCACAGGCAAGTGCCAACTCAAATCCCCCGCCTATAGCATGACCATTTATAGCAGCGATAGTTGGCTTTTCTGTATCTTCCAAGATATTGTAAACTCGTTCTTGAGTATATCTGAGCCAAACCTGAAATTCTTCATTGTCCATTTTATGGATTGTTTCCATAACAGACAAATCAAGACCACTGCTAAAAGCCTTACCTGTTCCTGTGATAATTATTACCCTGATGGATCTATCTTTTGTTACCTGATCAAATACATTTCCCAAGTCTTCAAATGTTTGCATGTCAAGAGAATTCAAAGTTTTTTCCCTATTGAGTTTTACCACTGCTATGTAACCATCTTTTTCTAAAAGTACATTTTCCATAATAGCCTGGTTAACAAAACTGCACCTTAGTGCAATTTTGGGTGGGTATTTGTATTCCGCCTTTTCAGGATGGCCAGCCCCACCTGGCGGTTTTTGACCATCCATAGCCCCTGCACCAGATACAGGAACTAACCTTTTCACCACCCTCTCCCAATCCCCTTAGGACAAGTTTCATCTTAAGGGAGAAAAGTCCCTTACAACGGACTTTCCACAAAGAGGGAAGGTGAAGGCTACTCTGAGGACTTGCCAGCTTTTTTGTCTTTTCTTTAAAAGACCTCTCACAGGCTTGTTCCTTCCAGAGGCCTGATCTTGGGCAGCTGAATCACCATCAGAGCTTTCTTTGTTCCTCCTCTAAAAGTATATTCCTGTAAATATCATAAAAGCTTTTATGCACTTAAAAGCACCTGTTCTAGGTATTCATTCTGATTACCAGATGTATTAAAATGCAGCTAAATTATTACATATCTGGTAATCAGAAGAATCAACCCTGCCTGGGGAGTTCTCTCCCACTCTTGCTATGTTGTATAAGCCTACAAGATCTGCATTAAAAAGCTTATTTAAAATCTTAATTTCCATTAACTCTCCTACTTTTGTATTTTGAAATGTAATATTTTTGAAATATATTGTCAAGTATAGCTAAAAATTAATAACTATATGCTAATATACATTTTTTGTTAACTGTTTTTATCTCCTGTTTTGTGTTTTTATTTAAAATATAATTCCTACATATCCTACAAAGCTGGATCCGGGTGATTTTTCATAACTTGTTGCATACATAAGCATTTCTCCTCTTGTTGCTTCCAGCTCTTTTGCCATACATATAGCAGATGCTGCTGCTCCTGGACAACAAGCGTTATGATTTTCCAAGGCTTCTTCAATTACTCCCTCTGCATCCAATTCTAACATCTTATCTATTATTCTTTTATCATTCTGTCTACTCCATTGAAGGGCAGGCGCACCAATGCCTGCCGGCATAAATCCATAATTAGGACCATAATGTGTGAGATCAGTAGAACCAATTGCTATGACACATCTGCTTCCACAGAGAAAGGCGGTTTTTCTTGCTATATAAAGCATATCTCTTGTTGGAGGTGCTCCGATTGGAACAAGTTTTGCGGAAGGAAAGAAATATTTTACAAAAGGAAGTTGCAGTTCGATGGTATTGTCTTCTTCAAAATAGGTGGATGATTCTATAAGAAAATCTTCTTCTTCCACAATCTTTTGAGCAAGTTCACTATCTATTTCTATTTCTCCAAATGGCGTTTCCCAATATCCCTCCACCATAATACTTTTTTTAGACCCAGCGCCAAGATGTTTTCCAAATATAACTACTGTATCAGGTTTTGTTATCTCTGAAATGCATCTAAAAACAGTACATGCTATTTCTCCAGAGAAAAACCAACCAGCATGAGGTACAATTCCTCCTATACCTCTTGTAAGTTCTGATTTTATCTCTACTCCATTTTGACTCCATTTTTTTATCATTCTTTCACATTCATCTCTATCTTCAGGATACCATCCTAAGCGGGCAAATATTGCAGGTCTTATTTTTCTGCTCATCCTTTTTTACTCCCACTTTTCTTTTACTTTATTTTAGCAATTTTTTTTGACCCTGGTTAACAAAACCGCACATTAGTGCAGCTTTGGGTGGGGTATTTGTATTCCGCCTCTTCAGGATAGCCAGCCCCACCTGGCGGTTTTTGGCCATCCATAGCCCCTGCACCAGGTGCAGGAACTA
>JAMOPX010000011.1 GCA_027064285.1 Desulfobacterales bacterium
CTTTTATATCCGAATCACTGTCTTTGGCATGTTTAAATAGCATCCCACAGCTCTCACATACCCACACATCCTTAGACACATTCCACTTGTATTTTTTGTTTCCACATATAGGACAAGTAAAGGAAGGTGGAGGTGGTTCAGGGCATCTTTGTTTAAGAAACTGGATAATTTTTGATTTCTCTGCCTTCAACCTAAGTAGAATATCTTTTGTAACCTTTTCCTCTGGCTCAATTTCTATATGGTTATTGTCAATTAAAGTAACCTTTATACCTCTTTGTCTAAGTTCTTCCAGTATCATGGGTGGCCTCCATTTAAATAATGATTTTGCCATTTTGCCTAATCACATCTTCCTCGATGAAATCATCCATGTAGTCATCTTTTAAAACTTTTTTATCTTTATCCACCCCTTTTTGAACCGCCACATCGCAACATTCCTTGTTTATCAATGGATTTGGCTGTTTTTGAAACGAAACATTTTCCTCCTGTGTTGCGTTTTGAAAATCGTCAAATTTAGCACTATTATTAGATTGTGGCGGTGTGGCGTTTTGTTCAGGGGGGATAAAACGATTAAAAATTTTATCAAAGTCATCTCGTTTGTATCCCTTTGGAGTTGAATTTCCTAACCTGATAGTAGTAGGCCTTATGTTAAAATCTCTCAAAAGCCTTGCTAACCTATTAGATGTCAAACCTTTTCCGTTTTGCCAATCTCCCCAGGGTCTATCTTCAAGGCTATTCAGTTTTTCTACCAGGTCTTTGCTTGCTATCTTATCTCCACCCCATCTTTCAAAAATAGCTTTTATGTCTTTAAGTAGAATGATCTTAAGATCCTCTTCCTCCTGTGATCCAGCGATATTTACCATTGCTTCTCTGGCCTTTTTTGCCCACTTTTCTCCTAAAGTATCAGCAATGGCTAAAAGAGGCGTCCAGTTGTCTATCATTCTGTCATTAGTTACAGGTGGGTAGTCAGGTTTTATGCAGGTAAGTGTATTTTTATTATCTTCAGTCCATTTTAAAATTCTTTGTCTAAAAGGCTTGGCTTTCTCATAAAACTGAGAAGGTAATTTTTCTATTTTATCGGCCGATGACTTTCTTATCATAGGGATTATGATGCTTCTGTCTTTCCATGTGGAGTTGGGCTGTCCTATAAGAGCTACTGCCTTTGGGCAATAGGTATTAAAACGTTGTGGTTCAAAGTTGTTGGACTTATCAGAAGCTCTTATAACAAAAGCTGTTCTTTTGGTATGCCCAGCATTAAAGATGCCTCTCAGCTCATCATTTTCATTTAGTCCTGTATCTGCTTCATCTGCTAAAAGAGTTGGTTTGTATTTATCTATTACTCGGTAAGCTGAAGCAGGGGTAAGGTTGCTTACAATAAGGCTTTTGCATACAAGCCCTTCCAGTGCAAGAAGCAGTGTGGTCTTTCCACATCTCATAGTTGGAGATGTGATTAGTAACATGGGGCATGTATCAAAAAGCTCATAGCTATAGGTAAGAAAAATCCATAAGGTAATAGCAGTATAGTAATGTTCATCTGCGATATAAACAAATTGTTTTAGGATCTCATAGATTTCATCAGCGAGTTCTTCTCCATTTACAGTGCCTTTCCAGGGTTCAAGCTTTTCAACAATCCTGTTTTTCTCTTCCTTTTCTTCTTCAGGAATAAGATTTTTAAAATCCTTAAATAGTGTGGTCTTCTTCACCTTCCAGCTTCTGGCAAAGAAGGAGAGAAGGCGCTCTATCTGGGCGCTAAGGATCAAACCCTCTTCTTTCATTTTGGCCAGCACGGTCATAAGGTCGTTTTCATATTCTATGGGATAAACATCCCAGAAAGGCTTGGCATTATCGTATAAGATTTTAAATCTATCTGCGCCTTTTTGAACAATGTAATCGTCCACTCCCATTTTTTGCTGTGTATCCTCTTGGGGGATGCGAATGATTCTTACAATGGCTTCTCTTAAATATAACTTTATTGCCAATTCCATCTCTGCCTGGCGCACCATCTTGTTAAGGCAAGAGTCACTATCAAAGCAAATATAGACTTCTCTGCCTTTCCATCTCCATTCATTCAAAGCAGGAAGTAAATCAGGATACCCTTCCTTCCCATTTTTGAATTGCCAAACTCCAGGAAGCCCAATGGTGGGATAACCATGTTTTATTAAACATAGGGTCTTTTTCTCCCCTTCTGTTATGATCACTGGTTTATTGAGTTTGCGTTTTATTTCATCTACTTCTGCCACAATGTAAGGTTGAGGAGAAATACCTCTGGGCTGAAGGTATTTAACACCCTCAATAGGCGGGTATAACCTTACCCTTGCAAAATCTGAGTTTGGATACGGGATGATAAGGATAGCTTCACATACCCTTGTAAGGTCATGTCCGTTATATTTACGAAACCCCAAAATTTCCGCTATATCCTCTCCAGGCTGAAGCTCACGCCATCCACATAGGCCTATATCCTCTGGTGTAAGTCCACTTTTCCTTAAGTCATCTATAACTACCTGCTTGCTGATAAAACTATTCTTCATTGGCTCACCCCTGAAATCAAAATTTAATTGATAGTCCATGTTTTTTCTTACTCTTGGTTGACCTTTACCTTTCGGCCTTCAAGGAAAGCTTCTACATCTTCTTTTTTATAAAGGACTTTGCGACCAGCCTTTATATAGGGAATGCCCTTTTTCGCCCATCTCTGATTGGCAAGCCATTTAGTAGAAAGGCCATAAATTTCCTGAACTTCTCCTGGTGTTAAATATTCTTTCATCATTTTTTTACCCCCTCTATGTTTTTTGTTTTCCCTTGAAATCTACAAGAAGGCGTGTTATTTTTAACATGTTAAAAAAACAATACAGTAGGTAGATAAGTAAAGGTGTTGAAAAGTAAAGCACAGTATAGTCAAGTATAATGAAGTAAAGATGTTTCTCTATCTGCTGTTTTTGAGGCCTGACCCTCCTGCGATTTTATCGTGGGAGGGTTAATTTTTATCACCAAAATGGCAGATGCTTATACTTGGTTTGAGTATGTATTGTTGTATGGGTATAAATTCAGGCCTGTATGTGGAGAAAAACATACTGAGCAAAATAGAATATTTACTATATGGTGGGAAAAAGAGGTTGCTAATTACCCTATTTTTTGCGGGTTACAGAAATATAACTCTAAGAATTCCTTAGGACTCAATATTTTTATTCCTTTGTAGCTTTTAATATTTTTCAGGTGCTTATCTCCTGATACAATGCAGAAGCATTTAAGAGCCACTGCACATTCTATGAATTTGTTATCTTCGGGATCAGCTTCCACAACATGAAGCTCTGGAGTTTTAAAGGCAAATTCCATGTTAAAGCCTTTTTTAAACAAAGCTAAAAGCTCCTCAACTGCCTTTGTATCAAGACCAAGCCTTGTAAGAACCGATACATACTCATCAAGGATTTTATCAGATACACATAATGTTATTTTTCCATTTTTCCAGAGGTCTATTATCTTTTTGGGATTTCCACCAAAAAAGGAAGAAACAAAGACATTTGTATCCAATACAACCTTCATTGTCTTTTCTCTTGTCTGACTTCTGCAATAGCAGTATCAATGTCAGCTTCTGTAACACCTTTATCCCTTAATTGTCTGGATATTCTATTCCACAGCTCATCTATGTATGTGCTTATGTTTCTTTTTGTTATGTATTCCTTGAGCAAATCCTCTATTACATCATTAAGGCTTTTACCTTCCATGCTGGCAACCTTATCTGCGGTATCCTTTAGCTTGCTGTCTATTTTTATAACTATCTGGGTTTGCATAATTATACCTCCCCCTTATTCAAAAGACTTAAGCTCAGTAACATTATCTTTTCTGTCCAACAGGTTCATTAACCCCTTTATAGCGGATCTTTTACTGTCAGGGATTAAGTGGCTGTATCTTTCTGTCATGGCAAGGGTTTTATGTCCCATAAGCTCTTTTATGGTGTATATAGGTGTCCCTTGTATTGCAAGCCAGGAAGCAAAGGTATGGCGTAAAGTATGGAATACTACCTTGTCTCTTGGATCTGTAACGCCATCATTTAATCCAAGCTCTTTAACTACCCTGTCAAAGGTTTTGGAGATTGCTTTAATCTTATCACCCTTTTTATCTTTAAATACCAGCTCTTCAGGATCTCCTTTGAGTTTTGCCTCAAATATCTCCTTTACTTTTGGAGTCATATAAGCCACACGATTGCTTTTGTTTTTTGGATCTTTTATATGGATAAGCTCATTTTCAATATCTATATCTGCCCATGTAAGATTGAATATCTCTCCTGCTCTCATTCCAGTATGAAGGGATAAAAGACATATCTCATATAACTGCTTGCTTCTTTTTCTGCATTCACTAAGAAGCATCTCAGCCTCAGAAGGGCTTAAAAAACGGATGCGCTTATTATCTGCTTTTGGCTTCTTTACCCGTGATACTGGATTATCCCCTTCAAAGATTCCCCATTCCTTTGCCTTATTAAAGGCCTGTCTTACTACTGCAAGGGCATATTCTATTGTTCTCGGCGCCTTGCCTTCATCTCTCATGACCTTCTTTATCCGTTCTATATCCAGGGGTGCAATCTCTTTAAGAGGTTTATCTCCTATCACTGGATTTATCCAATCACGGTAAAGCTGGTTTTCCCTTACATAGCTCTTAGGAGATTTATTATCTTTACAGTA
>JAMOPX010000012.1 GCA_027064285.1 Desulfobacterales bacterium
ATAAGGTCGTCAGGTAGTTATCTTTTTTTCTTGTTAGAGATATGGGAGATTAATCAGCTTCGCTTAATAAAGGGCTTAGTTGTGATTACAGATGAGGGAAAAAGAGCTGGTAAATCTGTTCAGAAATATAGATAATAAAAATAATGAAGCAGGAAATATTAATAATGCTGCGGTGAATCTGCGAACAGAAAAGGAATGAATATTGAGCATCTATATAAAAAGATCCAATACAGGTTTAAAGATCACGCCTTGCTCAAACAGGCACTTACTCATTCATCCTATGTAAATGAAACCAAGGAAAAGCTAAAAGACAACGAGATACTCGAGTTTTTGGGAGATGCTGTTATTGAGCTGACAATAAGGCATATACTTATTAAAAGATTTCCAGATGCAAGAGAAGGAAAATTGAGCAGAATTAAGGCTTCTATTGTTTCTGAAAAAGGACTTGCCAGTATAGCAAAAAAACTGGGCATAGATCAGCTTCTCCTTCTGGGAAAAGGAGAGGAAAAAATGGGCGGAAGAGAAAAAGATTCCATCCTTGCAGATGCAGTGGAGGCGTTGTTTGGTGCAATTTATTTAGATGCAGGATTTTCAGAGGCATTAAGAATAGCAGAAGTGATATTTTCAGAATCCATAGAAAATGCAAGTCCTCAGAGGGATTATAAGAGCAGACTTCAGGAAGAGGTCCAGAAATTATTTGGTACTCTGCCCGAATACAGAGTAATGGAGGAGACAGGTCCTCCTCATAAAAAGAGGTTTAAAGTGGGATTATTTCTGAACAACCAGTTCATTGCAGAAGCAGAAGGAAACAGCAAAAAAGAGGCGGAAAAGAGAGTGGCGAGGGAGGGGCTTAAATGGATAAAAAAGTAAAAAGATTTATTGTGCCCATTTTTATTTCAAATCAGGGTTGCCCTCACAGATGCATTTTCTGTGATCAGCGAAGAATCACAGGAGAGGAAAAGATAGGGCCAGATTCTGTAGAAGGGATTATAAAAACCGCTATAAATTCCAGCAGATTTAGAAAAGAACAAGGAATTGAGGTGGCTTTTTACGGAGGCACTTTTGCAAGCCTTCCAATCTCCTATATGAAACAGCTTTTAGAACCTGTAAAAAGATACATAGAAAATAGCATTGTAAAGGAGATTAGGATTTCCACCAGACCAGATTCCATCAATGAAAAGGTGCTAAATGTCCTAAAAGAATATCATGTAAAAACAGTTGAACTGGGAGCCCAATCTCTTGATAACAACGTGCTCAGGCTTTCAAAAAGAGGACACACAGCAGAGGATATAATCAACTCCTTTCATGCGCTTAGAAATCATGGGTTCAAGGTTGGAATCCAGCTTATGCCAGGCCTTCCCGGTGACACCAAGGATGTATTCAGAAAGAGTATAGAAAAAACACTTGAGCTTATGCCTGATATGGTCAGACTGTATCCCACACTTGTCATAAAGGGGACAGAACTTGAAGAGCTTTACAACAAAGGGATATACAAACCACTCAGTCTGCAAGAGGCTGTTGATATATGTGTGGAGGCTGTGCTTGCTCTGGAAGGCAAAGGAATACCTGTTATAAGAATAGGGCTTATGAACTCTGGCTCTCTGATTAAAAACATAGTGGCAGGCCCATGGCATCCAGCCTTTGGATTCCTTGTGAGATCTAAGGCTTTTATAGAGAATTGCGTGATTCCCCAATTAAAAGAAAGAAAAACAAAGGATAAAGTTGTTATATTTACAAATCCAAGGATTATCCCGTTACTGAGAGGGCATAAGAATGAAGGCATCAGGATGATCCAAAACAAGACGGGTATAGAAATAAAGCAGATCCTGCCCGATGATTCTGTATCTGAGAATAAAATAAGATTGGAGGCAGTATGAACCAGAACCAAGAGGAATTTCTCTCAGGATTTGTAGCAATAATTGGTCCCACAAATGTGGGAAAATCTACCCTGCTTAACAACCTGCTCAGGACAAAGGTCTCCATTGTTACTCCCAAACCCCAGACCACAAGGAACAGGGTTCTTGGCATATATCATGGAGACGGATTCCAGATCATATTCGTGGACACACCCGGAATCCACAGCTATGTAAAGACACTTTTAAACAAAACCATGATAGACACCGCCATCTCAGCCATAAAGGATGTAGACCTTATACTGCTCATGATAGATGCGCAGAATCCTGATGATCCAGAAGTAGAAAAGATCATAGAAAAGATGCACAAGTTTAAAAAACCTGCAATACTGCTAATAAACAAAATAGATCTCATAAGAAAAACAGATCTTCTTCCCATGATTGACGAATACAAAGACAAATATCCATTTGAGGCCATAGTTCCTATCTCGGCCTTGAACGGAGATGGTCTTGATCTGCTCCTGAAGGAAATAAAAAAACACCTGAAGCCTGGGCCAATGTATTATCCAGAAGACATGAAAACAGATCAGCCAAAGGAATTCCTCATAGCTGAAATAATAAGAGAAAAGATCTTTTTCTTTACAAAACAGGAGATCCCTTATTCCTGTGCTGTGGATGTGGAATTTGTGCAGAAAGACCCTGAAAAGGACATGATAATCATCTCTGCTAAGATATATGTAGAAACCAATTCGCAAAAGAAGATCATCATTGGTCAGTCAGGAAGTATGATAAAAAAGATAGGTCAGGCAGCAAGAGAAGAGCTGGAATTTGTGTTTGGCAAAAAAGTGTACTTAGACCTTTTTGTCAGGGTGCAGAAAAATTGGACAAAAGATCCAAGTGCACTCAGAAGACTGGGCTACAGGGCGTGATATGAAGGTAATAGAAGATCTGCCTTACATGCTGTTTGCAGACAGAGCTGGCAGGATATATGATCATCCATACTACAGAATGGCCGGATTCTCTGCTCTTTCACCTCATCCCATAGATCCAGAAGAACTGCTTCCCATGCCAGAATTCAGCAAGCTCTTTTATCTGCCAGAGTGCCCTCCAATTGGACTGGACCCTGAAACAGGGGAATATGTAGTAGTTCCTTATGCAGAGATAAGGGGAAGAAAAGAGAAGATATTTGCCGTGGCTGCATTTCCTGAGCCAGGAGTGGTTAGAACTCATATCCCAGCAGCAGATTACTCAAAAAAAAGATACCTGCTTCCTGCATGGGCATATACTGCTGTTGGATTTAGAGATGATAGATACTGGATATGTGGCTTCTGGATAGAAAAGAACTACAAGTGGGATCCCAGAAATTACGATGACAGAGAACTCCTAAAAAAGATAAAAGAATATACCTCCTCCCACAAGAAAGGAAGACTGGTCAGGCACCTCATAGACTGCGCCTTGAAAAATCACTGCTTTGCTGCAAAAAACCTCTTTTTTGAAAGATGGGAGGCACCTCTTCCTGTAAGCAGAACCTGCAATGCCAGGTGCTTGGGATGCCTTTCATTTCAGCCAAAAGGCTCTTTTCCTGCATCCCATGAAAGAATTAGATTCACTCCTACAAAAGAAGAAATAGTGGAGATTGCTGTGGCACATCTGGAAAATGCACCTGATGCAATTGTCAGCTTTGGTCAAGGGTGTGAAGGAGAGCCTCTTATGGAATATAAGCTTATCGCAGAAAGCATAAAGGAGATCAGAAAAAGGACAAAAAAAGGCACAATAAACCTGAATACTAATGGAAGCGATCCAGAAAAGATAAGAGTAATCGCAGAAAGTGGGCTCGATTCAATAAGAATAAGCCTAAATAGCGTAAGACCAGCTATCTACAAAGCCTACTATAGACCTAAAAATTACGATTATGAGGATGTTATAAGATCAATTCGGGTGTCAAAAGAGATGGGACTTTACACCATGATCAATTATCTTATATTTCCAGGGATAAGTGATCAGGAAGAAGAGGTTTTTCTGCTAAAAGAACTTGTAAAGGAAACAAAGGTTGACTTTATACACCTGAAAAATCTGTGCATAGATCCTGTCTTGTATGTAGAAAACATACCAGCCCCTCAGATCCGAGGTATAGGAATGAAAAAAATGGCAGACGCTATAAAGAGGTATTTTCCAGATATAGAGCTCGGATACTTCAACAGATCTATTTTATAGTTGAAAGAGGAAAACGCAACTGAGAGACACTGAAGCATGCAAATCCGAGCCTATTTCTATTACAACTTTAGAAAAATTTTATGGAATCTTTGAGTAACTGACCTTATAGAAATCCACGCCAGAAAGCCCGTAAACTTCAGCTATGGGATAAATGGCATATGATCATTATAAGCCTGTTCGAAAAATCCTTTTAAACAAGTCTATATGCTCATCTATAATTACAACTACGCCTTCTATTGAGCAAAAACAGCTTTACAGCAGAAATTTTGGGCCTTAAACTTATATCTGGCTACTTGTAAATGATAATCAGCTAATTTCTTAATCTTTACTTATTCTGGACTTTTTATGGATTAAGGTTGCATCTTTCCTGTCCAATTCTTGCTTTACCATTATTTCATAGGATTTTTTGATTACAGATGAGGCCTATATGTTCTTGATTAGTAAACAAAATAATAATATAGTTATTAATTTTTAGCTATACTTGACAATATATTTCAAAAATATTACATTTCAAAATACAAAAGTAGGAGAGTTAATGGAAATTAAGATTTTAAATAAGCTTTTTAATGCAGATCTTGTAGG
>JAMOPX010000013.1 GCA_027064285.1 Desulfobacterales bacterium
TTTTTTTGTGATACCCTTGCTCTTCCACCTGAGATTGCGGAAAAGGATGCATGTCGTATTGAACATTATTTGTCAAAAGAAGGTCTTGATAGGATATTGAAGTTTATAGAGTTTATAAAAAAATGTCCTGACAGCTCTCCTATATGGCTTGCCAATTTTTATTATTTTCTTGAGCATGAAACTTATCCAGCTTTGTGCTTAGAAAAGTGGAAGAAATTAAAAACTGTATATGAGATGAAAGAAGGTGAAGAAGCAGTTATTGCGCGACTTTCAGGTCCAGTAAGCACAAAGCAGAATCTTATAAAAAAAGATTTGGTTCCAGGAGTAAGTGTCAGATTGATAAATAAAAAAAAAGATGAAATTATAATCCGAATAAGAAAAAGAGAAGAAAATCTCTCTTCTGCTTTAGCAAAACATGTACATGTATATCCGCATAATTGCGGATAACTATGGCATTGCTATTAGTACCAAGCTTCTAGTGCTTCATCAAGGCTCAATGCTATATCAGCTAAGGCTTTAGTCTAATTTTACCAGTTCTCTTAACTCATCATCGTTAAGCTCTGTAATCCATGTTTCACCAGCACCTATAATACTTTCACTTAAAGCACGCTTTTTTTCAATCATTTTGTCTATTTTTTCCTCAATTGTGCCTTTTGTAAGTAACCTATGCACAAACACATTGCTTTTCTGTCCAATTCTGTATGCCCTGTCTGATGCCTGATCTTCGACTGCTGGATTCCACCACAGATCATAGTGGATTACATGGTTTGCTGACACCAAATTTAATCCTGTTCCTCCTGCCTTAAGTGATAGTATAAAGATCCATGGATCACTCTCTGAACTGAATCTCTCAATCATTTCATCCCTCTTCTTTCTCGGCACTCCGCCATGTAAGAACAGGACATCTTCTCCCATTTCTTTTAAGATCATTTCCTTAATAAGATCTCCCATTTCTCTGAATTGTGAAAAGATAAGCACCTTTTCTTTTTGTTTTTTTATCTCATCCAACAGCTCAATTAATCTCTGGGTTTTGCCAGATTCATCTGGATTGAATTGTTTTTGCTTTAAATATAATGCAGGATGATTACAGATCTGTTTTAAAGAAAGCATCAGTTTTAATACAAGCCCTCTTCTTGCTATACCTTCCTTGCCATAAATCTTTTCTAAGGATGTATTCACAACTTCTTCATATAGGCTTATCTGGGTTGGAGACATTGGGCAGTATTCATTTTTTTCTATCTTTTCAGGAAGATCACGTATAACTGTTTTGTCTGTTTTTTTGCGTCTTAAAATAAATGGAGAGATAATGCGTTTTAAACTTCTTTTTACTTCCTCATCCCCATATCTTTCTATTGGAAGAGAGAAGTACTTTTTAAAGTACTGCTGATTACCCAAAAGCCCTGGGTTTAAGAAATGAAATATGCTCCAAAGCTCCATAAGTCTATTTTCAATGGGAGTGCCTGATAAAGCGATCCTATAAGGTGCTTTATTTAAGGCATGCACAGCCTTTGTTTGAGCAGTAAAAGGATTTTTAATATTTTGGGCTTCATCTATAATTACAATTGGAAATTTCTCTGGTGAGAATTGCTTTCTATTTTGTCTTAGCACCCCGTAGGTGGTTAAAACAACATCTATGTTGTCTAAGTTATCTAAGTTCTTATCAATGCCATGATAGGAATAGACCTTAAGAGAAGGAGCAAATTTTGCTATTTCCTGTTGCCAATTTCCCAGCAAGGTTGTTGGGGCGATAATTAGTGCTGGTTTTATCTTTTTTCTTTTTAAATAAAGGAGCAGAGCTATTGCTTGAATGGTTTTTCCAAGCCCCATATCATCAGCAAGACATGAGCCAAATCCTGCTTCACAGTTTACCACCATCCATCGATAGCCAGTTAATTGATAAGGTCTAAGCTGTGCTTTAAGCCCAGGCGGTGTTTTAAGTCGTTTTAATTTAGAAAGTCCTTCTATCTTGTCTTTAATCTCTTTTGGCGGGATAAATTCGATTGTGCCTTCATCAGTCTTAATTTCCTGCATCAGGGCAGAACGCAAAAGTTCTGCATAATCCTTTATTTCAATCTCTGTCTCCAGAATATGCTTTATCCTTTCAAGCTCATCAGGCCTGATTAATAGCCAATCTTCTTTTATCTTAACTAAAGGGGCTTTTTCTCTGCATAATTTTAAAAATTCTTCTTGGGTTAAAGTGACATCTCCAAGACTTACCTGCCATTCAAATTGAAGCAAGTCCTTTAAAGAGAGCATGGGGTCAATAGAGGCTTGAGATTTTGCTATTACTCTTGGCCTGATGCGTAGAACTTCTTTTATCTCTTCAGGAAATATCAATGGAATATCAAATACTTGCAGATATTCTTTTCCTGTTGAAATGAGATTAAGCAAATCATCTATCTTTATAGTGACTTTTTCTTTAAATCCCCCTTTTTTAGCTTCAAGTGAGCTAAGTACAGGGACATAGCGAGTCAGAATAGATATTAAATCAATGATTTCCTTTTTGTCTTTATCATCTGCTATTTTCCAAAACTTTTTTAAGTTGACAGGGCTTTTGTCTTCAGGAAATACAATTGGCTCTAATATCCAGTTTTTCTTTGTCTTTCCTTTTCCTGGCTTTAAGATAAATCCAAGCCTTATGATGTCTTCTTTTTTTCGTAAGCTTAGAGGAGCAAGCCAAGACCTTAGGGCAGAAAAAAAGGAGTTTATATGCGGATTATCTGCTAATATGGCCTTTTCTTCCTTAAAAGGAAGTAAATACTCATCTTCTTTTAACAATTGGTTATAACTAATTCCTTCTTTTACCAATATGTTGACACAGCTGTCCAAAAATCCTTCCAGCACCTCTTGAGGGGGAAGATAACCTCTCTTATCTATATATCTTAGATATGTACAAGGTGGAGCTTTTTCTATGCATCTGTCCAGTATCTCTTTTAATCTTTTTGAGACAAGATAAGCCTTGTAGAGAATCTTATAAGAGACATTTTTATTGTGTTTATCATGTATCTCTTCAACATATGGTATGTAGTATGAGCTCTCAACAAGGGATAATGCAAGATGTGCAAGGTAAACATATGTAAAAAATGCAGGAGACATCTCATTTTCTAAGGTAAGAGATGTGGATGCAAGATATGGTAATATTTTGTTCAATTTTATTGAAATTCCTTTGACTCTTTTCTGTTTTAATTTCTTTTTATTATCAAAAGTAGGAATTGTTAAGGTTTTTTGCTCAAAATTTATATTTTTTATGTCTTTTTTGTCTATTCCATAGATAAAGATTTCATTTTCTTCTTTTAAGAATATAGCACCTTTTGCATTGCTAATATTAGAGTAATCGTCCTTGCTTTCTAAGAATAGACTTAAGTCTATTGAATCATATATAGAACCTAATATCTCTTTAAAATTACCTTTTCGATAAAAAATAGGGTTATCTGTAAGGGCTGAAAATATAAATCCTTTTCCATTCCCATCTAAGGAAAGGGAAGAAAATGGGGTATCTTGTTTATAGAAATAAAAATTTTCTATTTCTGATTTTTCTGGCAAAAACTTAGAGATATTTTCTTTAGTTTCTATTAATCTCAGTTGGCTTAAAAATTCCTCCTTTGGGATCCCCCTTAGGGTGAATAGGACAAATGGATCATTATCTATTACCTCAGCAAGCACATAAAATACTGCTGCAATATGTTTACAAGGATTTGCCCAGTCAGGGCAACTACAGTCAGTGTTAAATTCTTTTTTAGTTGTTGGCAAAAGATCAATTCCGTGATCTTTGAATATGTCTATTATGTTTTTTGGTAGGGTCAAGTTTAATATTGATGAGACAAGAACAGGCCTTTGCCTTAGTATTGAGAATATCTCTTCTTTGGTCTTTTCTTGAAATTGCTTTATTTTTATCTTTACTTTATATGGTGTTTCTCTCGTGCCAGATACCCTTGCGGTAATCAAACCTGGTTTTATCTCACATTTAACTACCTTACCTCTTCTGGCATAACTTCTTCCTCTTGGAAGACGGTTTTCCCAGATAGAACCGAGCTTCTCTAATGCTTCTATCCATGTTTTTCCCCACCATGTTAAAGCAAATGACCTTTTTTTCATCTCATTACTCCTGAACAGTCTCTATTTTAGAATACCAATACCAATTTAAAAATTACCCTGAAAAGCCTCCTTAATATAAGGATAAAAAGTAACCTTTTTAAGGTCTATATCCTGAAAAACCCTTTCTACTGGATTAAGCTCTGGAGAATATGGTGGTCCCACTTTCTTCTTTGCTCCTATCCTCTTCAATAAATTCGATATCCCTTGTTGGCAGTATTCGATTCCAAATCTCTCATATATTCCTTTCATCATCTCTTTCTGGCTACTAAATCCTTTCTCATTAAGTTCTTTTTCAAATTCTTTAAGTTGCTCCTCCTTAATCTTCCCAGGATATCCTTTTACTTTCCACTCAAGTAACCCTTCTAATACCAATACTGATTTAAAATACCCCTTTAAAAAATTTCCAATTTCCATATAATTTTATCATCAATAAACAAATGGCTGACTGATAGTTCCTTATGGAAAATTTATAAAATGAACGCCTAATTGGTATGGATATTATATATACTATAATTATACCCTATAAAGCGGTTTATACAATAATTTTTGGT
>JAMOPX010000014.1 GCA_027064285.1 Desulfobacterales bacterium
AAAAGCTATTATGTCACACTCTGGTTCTATTGCAGGAGATTATGTATTTTATGAAGCTTTTTTTTCTAACTTAGGAATTATCTTGGTAAAGACGACTCAGGAATTGGAAGATGTGGTGTATTTATTATCAAAAGTCCATCTTCCAAATAAAAGAAGAATAGGAATAATTACCCCATCTGGTGGAGCAGGTATTATCTGTTTAGATGCCATGGATGAAAATGGATTTGCTGTAGCAGATCTTTCTGATAAATCTCTAAATCGAATAAAAAGAATTTATCCAGAGTATTATGATCCTTCTAATCCCTTAGATATTATGTCTGCGAGCTTTAGATATGGATACAGACAAGTTTATACAGAGGCACTTGAGACCATGATAGAAGATGAAAATGTGGACATTATCTTCTGCATAAATGGACTACCTACCTTAAAAACCATAGGAGCTTTTATAAAAGAGAAGAATACAGAAAAAACCATGATTTCATGGGTAATAGGAGATTATCAGGAAGAAGAAGCAAAGGCTTTTACCGCTGATGTCCCTGTTGCTGTATTCAGCAATCCAGAAAGGGCATTAAAGGCTCTTAATATATGCATGAAAAATGAAGAAGAAAAAAAAGTAAGCAAAGGCAAAATCGAGCTCTTAGAGATAAGGGAAGAAGATAAGAGAAAAATCAAAAATATCTTGCAAGAAGCAAAAAAAGAAGGTCTTAATTACATCTTTTCTGATGCCTTCTCTATTTTGAAGCTTCTTTCCCTTAGGATACCAAAAAGTTTAGTTTTTAAAGGGTTAAGTATAAAAGAAGACAAAGTTTTTAAATATATCAGTCCTCCTGTATGTATAAAATTTGAAACAAGATATGGATTGCATAAAAGAAAAGAAGGCTTGATGAAACTGGGAATTGTGGATGGCATATCCTTGAAAAAAGCTGTTGAAGAAGTAGCCACGAGTGTAAGAAAGGAAGACATCAGATCTGTTCTTATTCAGGAAGTTGTAGAAGGTGGAATAGAACTTTTCTTGGGAATAAAAAGGGATAATAGATTTGGACCCATAATGATGGTAGGTAAAGGTGGCACAGACGTGGAAGTGTACAAAGATATAAGACCTTTAATAATACCTTTTAGTAAAACACAGGCATTTTATACCTTTAAAAAGACAAAGATAGCAAAAATAGTTTCTGAAAAGCAAATAAGAGAATTTGTAAATATAATGATTGCAATTTCCAGTCTTTGTCATCTTTTTCCTGAAATAAAAGAAATGGATTTAAATCCTGTAATCCTTAATCAAAAGGGAGCATGGATAGTAGATGCAAAAATTCTTATTTGACCTGCATTTCTATAAGATAGTTTCCTTTATCTGGACCACTTTTTATCCTTGAAACAGATTGAATAAGCCCTTCTCCAATAAAAAGAGAAGTATCTGAGTAAAATCTAATTTCAGAAATTTTATTATTTGTAGCTATTGTCTGAATAACTGTTATATATTTTGCAGGAACTAATATCCAAAGCACATCTCCTGATTGAGAATGAACCGACAAATTTAATATCTTTAATTCATCCGAGTTAGAATGGTCCTGAATCGGTATATCAATGGAATGGATTGGAATAACACCTTCATCAAATGGTCCATATGTCTTTTTTTTTTCATTTTATTTCCTGAGCCTGTTCAAAAGGATTTTTTGAACAGGCTCGATAACTCGATAAATAGTTTTCGAACAGCCTTTTTTATTTCCTTAAGTAGTTTATAATTATTTTTAGTATCCTTTTTATGGGTTCTGCTGCACCCCAGAGGAGCTGATCTCCTACAGTAAATGCAGCAACAAAGCTTTCTCCCATCTTCATTTTTCTTACCCTTCCAATAGCTATGTCCAATTTTCCACTTATAGCAGCAGGAGTAAGGTGTTTAATGGTGGCGTCCCTTTCATTTGGAATAAATTTAATCCATTCATTTCCAGATTTTATTATTTCTTCTATTTCTTTTAGTGAGACACTCTTTTTTAGCTTTATAGTAAAGGCTTGGCTATGGCATCTCATAGAACCAACCCTTACACATATCCCATCTACCGGAATCGGCTCTTTTGTCTGAAGTATCTTGTTTGTTTCTACAAACCCTTTCCACTCTTCTCTGGTCTGCCCTTCCTCCACAGGTACATCAATCCAAGGTATAAGACTTGCTGCAAGAGGGACTCCAAAGTTTTCACAAGGGATCTGATTACTTCTTAGCCTTTCTGTAAGTATTCTATCCAATTCTATAGCAGTAATTGCTGGATCCTTTATCGCTTCTTTACATGGTTCTGACACAAATATCATCTGCTTTACAAGCTCAATCATATTTTTTGCTCCAGCACCAGATGCAGCCTGATATGTCATAGAAGAGATCCACTCAATAAGATCCTCTCTAAATAGCCCACAAAGCGCCATAAGCATAAGGCTTACTGTGCAGTTTCCACCAACATATGTCTTTATTCCTGAGGAAAGCCCTTTGTCTATGACCTCTCTGTTTACTGGATCAAGCACAATGATGCTGTCTTGTTCCATTCTCAATGCAGAGGACGAATCTATCCAATAGCCTTTCCATCCATTTTTTCTTAGTTCAGGATAAACCTTCTTTGTATAATTACTTCCCTGACATGTAACAATTATATCAAAGGAGCTAAGTAGCTTTATATCATACGCATCGTGAAGAGGAGGGATTTCAAGACCTATATCAGGCCCTTTTCCTCCTACATTAGATGTGGAAAAAAATATCGGTTCAAATCCATTAAAATCATTTTCTTGTTTCATCCTTTGCATAAGAACAGAACCTACCATACCTCTCCATCCAATAAATCCTACCTTAAGCATTAGTATTTTCCTCCTTTAGTGCTAAATCTACCATATTTCCAAATGCATTTGAAATAGATTCATGTATTACAAGTTCTGCATCTCCATCAAAGGGTGTTGGATCTCTATTTACTATAATAAGCTTTGCTCCATGTTGCACTGCATGACTTGGGACAGATGCAGCAGGATAAACCACAAGAGATGACCCAAGAACAACACATAAGTCACATACAGAAGCATATTCAAATGCAAGATTTAGTTTATCTTGAGGAAGGGCTTGACCAAAAGATATGGTATCAGGCTTTAGTATCCCTCCACACTCATCACAATAAGGCACTTTTATCCCCTCTTCTTTTATCCTTTTTTCTATTTCATCTCTATCGTATTTTTTCCCACAACTAAGGCAAGATACTGAAAATGCTGTGCCATGAAGCTCTATTATCTTTTCAGATGAGTTTCCTGCCTTGTGGTGCAATCTATCTATGTTTTGAGTAACTATGGCCAGAAGCTTTCCTACATCTTCCAGCTTTTTTATAGCCAAATGACCTCTATTTGGCTTTGCATCTCTCATCTCTTCCCAATATTCACTGCTCATCTTCCAATATTTTTCCCTTGCCTTTTCGTCAGATATAATCTTTTGAAAATAAAAGTCTGATGGATCGTATCTGCTCCATATACCCCCAGGGCTTCTAAAATCAGCTATTCCAGACTCTGTGCTTATTCCAGCCCCCGTAAAAACAAGGATGCTTTTTGCATCTCTTATAATCTTTGCTCCTTTCTTAATAAGCTCTTCAAGCCCCATTTTGTGTATCCTCCTTTTTTATATCCCTAATCTAAGTTAGCACTTCTCTCCATTTGGATAGAGATAGCCTTTGAGGTTAAGACTATTTTGCCAAGACAGTAACATCTTGTCAATTACGGTTAATGCTTAACAGCAATTCTCGGTGAGAAATATAGTATTCCGCATAATTGCGGATAACTATAAATCACTTTTATTGCTTTTATTCTTTTATAATACCAATTAGATATTCTTTTTATAAATCTTCAACTGAAGAGCTATTACCCAGCAATTTCTTTAGTGATAATAAGATTATATCCAAACTTTCCTAAAGGGTTATTTTAAATCAGTATTGGTATAAAAACATAACTACTACTGGCAGGTTGACCCTCCCACGACTAAAGCCGTGGGATTCCCGCTTCAACGAGGGATGACTCGTAGACCTGCCCAAAAGCAGTTCCGCCGCCAGTGCCCTCTCCACGGGCGTCACTTCCCGCCAGCCCAGCGGTAGAGCTTTTAAGGATAGCCAATCCTCTCTGCAATATCACTTTCGCAGCATTAATGTCTGCATCATCAGTGTAGCCACAATGCAGACAGCAGAAGATTTTTCCTTTCCTGTTTTTAGAATGAACAAAACCACAAGCTGAACAGGTCTGACTGCTCCTTCTGGGATCTATCTTCAGAAATATCTGTCCATACTGCCTGCACTTGTATTCAAGCATTCTGATAAAGGTGCTCCATGCTGAATCTATTATCTTTCTGTTAAGAGAAGTTTTTGTTTTTGCTCCTTTTCCATGAACACGCCTGCTCATGTTTTTAACTTTCAAATCTTCCACCACTACGCCGTGTCTTTTGGCTATGATGGTGGAAACTTTGTGAAGAAAGTCATGCCTTATACGAGCTATCTTTTGCATTACTTTTGCAACTCTTTTAGTCTGCCTTTTCCATCTTTTGGAAAACTTCTTTTTTCTTGCAAGTTTCCTTTGTTCCCAAGCAAGCTTCTTAAGCCATTTTTCTAGAACATGA
>JAMOPX010000015.1 GCA_027064285.1 Desulfobacterales bacterium
TGCAGTGAATTACGAAAGATTAGGAAATATAGACAAGGCAATAGAATATTACAGAATAGCATTAGAATTGGATCCAGACATACAGTTTGCTAAGGAAAACCTGAGCAGGATCATTAATACCGCTTAATAACCTATTAATAACCCAAACTTTTGTCCACAATTATCACGCTTATATCCGTATAAATAGGTTTTTTATGAAGTATTGTTGTGATCCTGCATATACTTTGAGGGGAATTGCATTCCACACATCTGCCCGCCTTTGCACAGGGCAGATTTAATCCCAAGCTCTTTGCCCTAAGAGGAGCAGCTATCTCTTTTATTCTTTTAATTGCAGAGTCAAGGTCCGGCACAATCTTGTTTGTACCGGCAACTATTACCACCTTTTTTGGTCCAAAACACATGGCAGAAACCCTATTGCCTATCCCATCCACATTTACAATCTCTCCAGAAGCAGATATGGCATTGGCACTACACAAAAAGCAGTCGCATCTGCCCTGCATAAGCCTTATTTCTAAGTCCTGTTCCTTAGAAAGATCCTCTACCCAGTGGTCATAAACGCGTTTTCCCATCTCCTTAAGCGCTTGCACTATGTTCATGGACCTTACTGTATCAGATCCGCCTATCCCAAAACTGCTGTAATTACTGATCATATCCAGTATGTAATCCTTTGCGTGCTGAATCTCCTTAAAAAAAGAGGCATCAAATCCATTCTTCTTAAGATTTTCTATGCATTTCTCTATCATTTCCTTCACCTCTCGCTTTTCTCACTTTCTTAACTTTCTTATGTCTCCTACTCTCACTGTTATCTGTGACTTATCCAGATATTCTAAAAAAGGAATGCTGTACTTTCTGCTGGTATTTGTGAGTGCCTTAAAGTCTCCTACACTCATCTGGCCGTGTTTCTCCAAAAATGACCTTACCTTGGCAATCATATTTTCTAAAGAGTCTATGTGCAGATACAGATCTTCTTTTATCTTAACCAATAT
The DNA here is from genome assembly GCA_027064285.1 of Desulfobacterales bacterium. Classification (GTDB taxonomy): domain Bacteria; phylum Desulfobacterota; class DSM-4660; order Desulfatiglandales; family JALVZP01; genus JALVZP01. Next base: position 987 of record JAMOPX010000015.1, read on the forward strand.
TCCCTGACTCAATAGATATTCCAGCACCTGATCCCCAAGTTCAGGATATTTCTCTCTTATTTCCTTAAAGTATGGCGGCTGAAATTCACTATCTTTATAAATCTTTTCTATCTCAGTCTTAACCTTTTCCTGAGCATCAGTAAGTCTAGGTCTGTAATCCTTTATTTTTATGTTATCCAGCTCTGATACTATCAGATCCTCTTTTATCAGGCTTTCTATCATGTAGTTAAAAAGCCTTACATCCTTTATAACCCTAAGCCTTGATCGAAGCTCCTCTTTTGGAATCCCGGCTCTAAGCGGATACCTTGTATGGTATTCTTTAACAGCAGAGATTATCAACTCTTTCAACTTATCGTAGAATTCAGAATGTATAAATAGCCCTTGCTCTTTTTCATATATATGAACCTTGCCAGAGGAATCGAGTTCTTGCAAAATCTTATTCAGTTTATGCTCAGAAAGATTGCTTAAGAAAAGAAGCATTTTCTTGTTTATGCCTTCATATCCTTCCATCAATATAAAAGATTCCACCACATCTTTTTCTGTGCCTTTATGAATGGTATCGAGTATATTAATGATCTTTTCAGAGCCTTTTCTTTTTTTCTTTTTTGCCAGTGGATGAATTATCTCTCCGCCTCCTATGGTCCTGACCGGAGAATAGCTTCTTATCACGAACCTATCTCCTCTAAGAACTGCTACTGGTTCCTCAAGCCTTATCTGTGCATAGCAGTATTCAGATGGCATAAGCTCTTCTCTGTCTAAGAAGACTATATTTGCCAGCACTTCTGATGTCCCTACATGAAATCTTACCTTTTCCCTGTTTTTCAGAGGCCTCTTTGCGCTGGAAAGAAAGTGTAGAAACACATCCAAGATATAAGAAGGGAAAAGGGAATCCTTGGAGGCAATTACATAGCCTCTCTCTATGTCCTCTTTAGTAAGTCCCTGCAGACTCAGAGCTGTTCGTGTGCTTGGTCCTGTTTCTTCAACACTGTTTCCATGCACCTGAATAGACCTCACTTTGCAGTCTATCTTTTTGGGATAAACTGTAACCTCGTCTCCTACTCTAATCATTCCAGATATGCTTGTGCCTGTCACCACTGTTCCAAATCCCTTAATAGTAAATACCCGATCTACAGGGAGCCTGAATATGTAACCTGCCTGTTTTTCAGGAATCTTTTGAATCAGATCACTTAATACATCTAAAAAATCATTTAGTCCCTTTCCAGTAACAGATGATACTTTTACAATAGGTGCAGATTCCAAAAATGTTCCCTTTACATGCTCTTTTATGTCTTCTTCTACCAGTTCTAACCATTCTTCATCCACCATGTCTATCTTTGTTATAACTATAAGACCGTGTCTTATTCCCAGAAGCTCGCATATCTCCAAGTGTTCTTCTGTTTGAGGCATTACGCCTTCGTCCGCAGCAATCACAAGTGCAACCACATCAATCCCAGACGCACCTGCCACCATGTTTTTTACAAACCTCTCATGCCCGGGCACATCCACTATTCCCACAAGGGTTCCATCAGGCAAGGTGAGGTGTGCAAATCCCAGTTCTATGGTAATTCCTCTTTCTTTTTCCTCTTTTAATCTGTCTGTGTCTATTCCGGTAAGTGCCTTGACAAGGGAGGTCTTTCCATGATCTATGTGGCCTGCTGTACCAAGTATTATTCTTCTACGCATCTCTTATCCCAAAAACTTAGAACTAAACAATAAATATCTCGCTTGGGGTCTTGCTTATCATACGGTATCCATTTTCTGTTACCACAAAAACGCTCTCTATACCAGCGGCAAATTCATCCTTAAAAACCAGCTTTGGCTCTAAGGCAAACACCATTCCCTGCTTCATCTCTTCATCCTTTCCCATGGCTATTATGGGCTGTTCCACAAGTTCAAGCCCGATCCCATGCCCCACAAACGAAACCTTGCATCCTGGAGGTCCTAAAAACTGATCCATATATCCTAATTGATAAGCCTTTCTCAGGGAGATCTGAAAGAGCTCATCCATTGTCTGGCCCGGCTTTACATACTCTAATATCTCAAACTGAAGTTCTATTGCTGCCTTACAAGCATCTTTTGCCTTATCCGGCATATTTCCTATTGCAAACATTCGCGTTTCATCGCAATGAAAACCATTCAACATAGTGCCAAAATCTATCATTATGGGCTCACCTTTCTGGATCTTTTTATGTCCTGCACCACATGGAAATGCCGGGGATGTGCCTTCCCCGCTTGTGGGGGCATCCAGAAGCCCTACCTTTCCTCCACTTTCTCCGCTTAACACATGCCAAGGATATCCCTCTGCCCTATAATCCCTTATTCTGAGCTGACCTCCATGGCCATGTCTTCTGGAGAAGGTTTCCATCATGCCGGCAAATTCCATCTCAGTATATCCTGGAGCAAGGTTTTCCTGAACAAATTGAAATGTCTTATAAGAAAGCTCTGCTGCCTTTTCTAACTGCTCTATCTCCCAAGAAGACTTTATCATCCTAACAGAATGTATCAGAGATGATGCATCTACGCATTCCTGCTCGTAAAATAGCTGCTGATCATAGAAGATAAATTCCTTTACGGGCATTACATCAAACTCCATCCCTACCCTTTTTGGCATACTTTCATAAAATCCATAGATACATCTGGGTATGTTTTTGACTGAGGTTATTTCTATTATCTCTTTTAATGGCGATTCTTCTCTGGCCCTGGGAAAGTACTTTTTTATCATAAGAAGTGGCTCTCCTTCTGCTGGGATGTAGAGGTAACCGTTCTGTGCAGTCCCTGTGAAGTAAAAAAGATCCACCCTTTGCACTACGAATAAGGCATCTATCTCCTTTTCCACCAGCCTTTGCTGAATTCTTTCTATCCTGTTCTTTATTTCATTCTCTGGCACTTTAAACTGTCCCATTTTTTCCTCCTGGAGTAAATTGCACAATCTTTGAAAAAAATTGAGTATTTTTATAGTATTTTCTATCTATTCTGTTAAGTAAGAATTAAGATTGGATCTATCTTCACGCTCATACCATATCCAAGGGACTTTTTACTTGTGCCAGATCCTTTCCTGCAATATGAGTATATATCATAGTGGTTTGAATATGTTTATGCCCTAATAGCTTTTGAACTGTCCTTACATCGTATCCAGCTTCCAGCAAATGCGTGGCAAAGCTGTGTCTCAGGGTATGAATGGTTGCAGGCTTTATTATGCCAGCCTTTTCCACCGCAATCTTGAAGGCCCTTTGAAGCGATCCCGGATAAACATGGTGTCTCCTTACAGTCTTGGTTTTGGGATCAACTGATAGGGACTTTGATGGAAAAACCCAAAACCATTCCCACCTTTTTCCAGCATAGGGATATTTTCTGCTTAGGGCATCAGGAAGAAAAACGCCAGGGATATTGTTTCTGCGATCCTCCTTCCAGATATCTCTCACTTTATCAATATGCTCTAAGAGCTTCTCTTTCACAGTCTCGGGCAGGATACTTATTCTGTCTTTGTCACCTTTTCCAGATCTAATTATTATTAGCCCTTTTTCAAAATCTACATCCTTTATCCTTAACCTCAAACATTCACTCAGCCTCAGCCCACCACCATAAATTATCATTGCCATAAGCTTGTATGTGTCCCTCATATTATTCAAAATC
>JAMOPX010000016.1 GCA_027064285.1 Desulfobacterales bacterium
TCTTTGAAGTAGCCCAAGATTATAAATAAGCCTGTATGCTCCAGCAAATTTCCACAGCTTCTGCTCTTTTCCCTTACCTTTGACCTTAAGCTTGTATCTGTATCTTCTCAATTGCATTTTAATATTGCTTATATTATTATTTCATCTACTATTCAAGAATATATAAGCCTGTTTAAAAAGATTTTTCGAACATGGTGCTTATAATAATGATACGCCATTCATCCCATAGCTGAAGCTTATGGGCTTTCTGGCGTGGATTTCTGTAAGTGAAAGTGTGAAAATTAACATGATAAGTTATATTTATTAGGATATGGAGAGAAGAAATGAAAGAGGCTTATTTGTATGAAAAATTAGAACAAAACAAGGTAAAATGTAATCTTTGTAATCATAGATGCGTGATAAAAGAAAACGGAAAAGGGATATGTGGAGTAAAAGAAAACAGAAATGGTGTGCTGTATTCCTTAGTATATGACAAAGTTATTGCCGCGCACTTAGATCCTATAGAAAAAAAACCACTTTTTCATTTTCTTTCTGGAACTAACTCTTTTTCTATTGCAACAGTAGGATGTAACCTTAGATGCAAGTTTTGTCAAAATTATGAAATATCCCAAATGCCTCGTGATTATAATAGAATCATAGGAGAACAGATCCCACCTGATGCAATAGTAGCATATGCTATAAAAAATGGTGCAAAAAGTATCTCATACACATATACAGAACCTACAGTATATTTTGAATTGTGTCTTGATACAGCAAGAATTGCGAGCCAGAAGGGCTTAAAAAATGTTTTTGTGACAAATGGATATATGACTGAAGAATGTTTAAAAGAAATAGATTCTGATCTACACGCTGCAAATGTGGATCTGAAATCCTTTAAAGATCAATTTTATAAAGACCTGTGCGGAGCACGACTAAATCCTGTTTTAAAAACCATAGAAACTATGAAAAGTATGGGTATATGGGTGGAAGTCACTACTCTTATTATTCCTGGATACAATGATAGTGAAGAAGAGCTAAAAGAAATTGCAAAATTCCTGGTATCCTTAGATCCAAATATTCCATGGCATGTTACAAGATTTTATCCTACATATAAGCTTACTACTATATCATCTACTCCTGTGGAGACTCTCCAAAAAGCAAGAGAAATAGGTTTTTCAGAGGGATTGAAATATGTATATACAGGAAACATACCTGGAGATGAGGGAGAGAACACATATTGTCCTAATTGCAAAAAGCTTCTTATAGAAAGACACGGATTTTATATAAACCGATTCGAACTGAAAAATGGAATGTGCCCTTATTGCAATACAGAAATAAAAGGGGTATGGAATTAAAATCATCTTGAAAATCAACAAAAGCTCTGTTACCTTATTTTTGTTATTAAATTTCTATGTTGGGTATTGAATATGGATGATGTAATTTATCCTGTGCCTGTAGCAAAGGCAAGTTCTGAAAAAAGGTGTCTTTCGTGTGGCACTAAGAACATAAAACCGGGCAGGAGATATTGTTCTAACGAGTGCAGACAACACATGAATTGGGTCCTTTCTCTATCTAAGGGTTTTTTAAAGGCTGTTAACGCAAGATATGCCACTTTTTCCTATACATCAGAATATGTGATACTGGATATCCTTCCTGTCTGGGCCAACGGGATTTCTAGGTTTATAGGTAAAAGAAGACCTGGCAACAAACCTGCAGAGGACTTAAAAGAGCTTGTTTTATATTGGGGAAAAAAATGGCATGAACTGGTAAATAACAATAACTCCAAAAGCTATGCGTCCTTTTTTATTGTAAAACAAACATATATAGAAGAACTGGATCCAAATTCTATTAAGCCTCTTAAGATAGCGATCCCTCGATTATCCAAAAGAGAAAAATTTTGCATGAAGATACTAAGGATAAGGAAAGAGGAACTTTTTTCAGAACAAGCAGTTACCCTGATAAAAACAGCTTATAGAAGAATGGCAAAACTGTACCATCCAGATATGGGAGGAGATGAAGAAAAATTCAGGCAGCTTAACGAGGCACATAAGCATATGCTTATGTGGGCAAAAAATCCTAATTATAGCTTTAGGAAGGCCTTAGAGGGATGTTGGTCTTATGATGGTAATACAAACAGATGGTCACCACCTCTTTAACACTATCTTGTTCCAATAAGATTGTTCACCTCATACATACACTTCTCACCTGCCTTAAATCAGTAAGACCCATGAGGATCTTTTTTATGCCATCTTGCATAAGGGTTTTCATACCATCTTTTATTGCCTGTTTTCTTAGCTCTTCTATAGGAGCTTTTTTCTGGATTAGTCTTTTTATCTCTGGAGTTCCAATTAGTAATTCAAATAGAGCCACTCTTCCTTTATAGCCGCTATTATTACATTTGGCACATCCCTTTGGTCTGTAGAGGAAAAAATCTTCATTATACTCAACCCCCAATTCTTCAAAGCCGTTTCCATAAGATTCTCTTAGTATCTCAAATTCTTCCTTTTCAGGATGATACTTCTCCTTACAATCAGGACACAAAGTTCTTGCCAAACGCTGAGCAAGTATGCCTAATATGGCATCAGCAAAGTTAAATGGGTCTAAGCCCATGTCCAAAAGCCTTGTAATGGTTTCTGGAGCACTATTGGTGTGAAGTGTACTAAATACTAAATGCCCTGTAAGAGATGCCTCTATAGCAGTAGATGCAGTTTCTAAATCTCTCATCTCTCCTATCATTATTACATCTGGATCTGCTCTTAAGAACGCTCTCATCGCAGCTGCAAAGTCAAGCCCTATCTTGGGCATAACCTGAACCTGACGAAGTCCCTCTTGAGTAATCTCTACTGGATCTTCGGCAGTCCATATCTTTTTCTCAGGTGTATTTATTTTCTTCAGAGCTGAATGAAGTGTAGTGGTCTTTCCAGAACCAGTAGGCCCAACAACCAATACGATCCCGTAAGGCTTATGAATAATATCTAAAAACTCTTTATAATCTCTTTCACTCATATAAAGTTTTTCTAATGGTATTGGTTCTCCACTGTGCAATATTCTCATAACTACATCCTCATTTTGTCCTACAGTTGGCAAAGTAGCCACCCTAAGCTCTATATCAAGAGGAGCAAATCTTTTAAACTGAATCTTTCCATCCTGAGGCAATCTTCTCTCAGAGATATCCAGATCAGCCATTATTTTTATACGTGATATAAGAGCGTTTTTATAAACATATGGCACAGTTTGATATACCTGACATACTCCATCCACCCTTATTCTTATTAATACGGGTTTTTTCCCAGCCTGTGGCTCAATATGTATATCAGACGCTCCTCTATTATAAGCGTCTATTATGATCTTATTTACTAACTGAACAATAGCACTGTCTTCTTCAGAGATGTATTCCTCTTCTTCCTCCTCCTCCTCTTCTTCTGCCTTTTCTTCTAATTCCAACTGTGTGATAAGAGTCTCTATACTTGTGGTATCAGTTAGTGGAGCAATCTTCTTTACATTAAAGAAAAGATCTATGATCTTCTCTATATCATCCTTTGTAGATACCCAGTATTCAAATCTGTTACCTGGAAGTATCTTTGTTATAACATCCCTTGCAGGAAGAAAATGGGGATCTTCCATAACAACTATAATCTTATCTCCTTCCTTTGCTATGGGAACAAATCCGTTATACTTTAGGAATCCTGGTTTAAGCCCCTTCAATAGATCCGTAGGAATAGGCATATGGGGATCATAAGAGATGAACTTGGTGTTGTAAAATTCAGAAAGAGATTTTCCTATGTCCTCCTTGGATACATTAAAATCACTCATAAGCACTGATTCCACACTTTTCTTCAGTTTTCTTGCCAATGACATTGCACTTGCTAAGTCTTGGGGAGTAATAATGTTATTTCTTATAAGATAGTCAAACTTTGTGCGAGTAGTCTTTTGAGCAGCCTTTTGATTTTTGAAAAAAGCAACCCCTAAGACCCCTCCTATGTCCTGCACAAACTTTTCATCTTCTTCAGTAAAACTGTCTGCTCCCTTTTTATTTATAAGCTGAACAACACCAAGTATGTGCCTTTTATATATGATAGGTGTAACAAGAACCTGTCTTGTTCTGTATTTTGTCTTTTCATCCCACTTTTTATCAAATCTGAGATAAGGACTAATCTTTTTTAACTGCTCCTCCTCATATACGTCTTTTATATTTATGGTCTTACCAGACCATGCACAGTAACCAGCTATACTATTGGTATTAACAGGAACTCTAATCTCATTAATCTCATTACCTGTCTTGATTTTGGAATAGATCTCTCTATTCAGACCATCTACTGCATATATAGTTATCCTGTCTGCATCAAAAAGACTCAGGATCTCATCCTGTAGATTTATTAAAATTTCTTCTGTATTTGGAGCACAATGTATTTCATTTATTATATAAGCAAGCCTTTTTTGATATTCTAATTCTTTTTCAAGTTCTCTTTTATTAGAAGCTACACTTTTTCTCCTTAAAAGGAAAGCCATCATTTATCCTTTTCTTGTTTCTTGTTATTGTTATTTCAAGTTAATTTTATTATATATTATAAAGTAACATACACGCTTTTAGGTGACAATATCAAAGGAGG
>JAMOPX010000017.1 GCA_027064285.1 Desulfobacterales bacterium
CAAGCTCAGTACATTGCTTTACATAGGTGGTTCTTTCCCTTCTCTGCCACCAGAGAAACTCTCTTTGAAGTAGCCCAAGATTATAAATAAGCCTGTATGCTCCAGCAAATTTCCACAGCTTCTGCTCTTTTCCCTTACTTCTGACCTTAAGCTTGTATCTGTATCTTCTCAATTGCATTTTGATATTGGTTATATTATTATCTCATCTACTATTCAAGAATATATAAGCCTGTTTAAAAGGATTTTTCGAACATGGTGCTTATAATATGGTCAAAAACCGCCAGGTGGGGCTGACCATCCTGAAGAGGCGGAATACAAATACCTCATCCAGAATTGCACTAATGTATAGTTCTGTTAAGCAGATATAATGGAAGTAAGACTTGTAACAAAGCAGAATATATTCTCATACCTTAAAAAAGGACCTTGGCAAGACAATTATTTAGCGATGTATTCTACCCTTTTAAAAGGATTTACTACAGATCCTGCGCTAATGGTTATTCCAGTAGATGATCATGTTGCACACAGAGGGGATGGAGTATTTGAGGTTATGAGATGTGTAAATGGAAGGATTTATAAGCTGGAAGAGCATTTAGCAAGGCTCGAAAAATCAGCAATAAAAATATCCTTGTCCTTACCTTCAGAATATAACGAAATTAGAGAAATAATAAATGAGCTTATAAAATTGAGTAAAGAAAAAAATAGTTTGATAAGAGTGCTTATTTCAAGAGGTCCTGGTAGTTTTAGTGTAAATCCTTATGATTGTCCAGAAAGCTACATTTATGTAAATTGCATAAGATACAAACCACCTCCAACGCGTTTCTATGAAAAAGGAGTTTCTCTTATAACCAGTTGTATTCCCATAAAAAAATCCTTTTTTGCTACTATTAAGTCCTGCAATTATCTTCCAAATGTGCTTATGAAGATGGAGGCTATACAGTCTGGAGCAGATTTTTCTGTGGCATTGGACGAGGATGGTTTTCTGGCAGAAGGAGCAACAGAAAACATTGCTGTGCTTGGAAAAGATAATGTATTGAGATTCCCTAAATTTGAAAGAACGCTTGCAGGAATAACTGCTCAACAAGTATTTAGATTTGCAGAAGAGCTTGTTAAGGAAGGATTTTTATCCTCGGTAAGGTTTGATGATATCCCAAAAGAAGCCGCTTATAATGCAAAAGAGATTTTACTTACTGGTACCACTATAGATGTAGTTCCCGTGGTGAAGTATGATAACCATGTAATAGGTCATGGCAAACCTGGTGAGATATTTAAAAGACTTCTGAATATACTCAGAAAAGATATAACCAATAATTTTTAGCTATACTTGAAAATATATATTAAGAATCCTACATTTAAGCTACAAAAAGGAAGGTTTCATCTTTCCTGGCCAGTTCTTGCTTTAGCATTATTTCGTGGTATTTTCTGATTACAGATAAGTCAACAAAAGACTTGACTGATATATGAAAATAGAGAGAAAATCAAATAAAGAGCAAGGAGGTGACAGATGTTTGGAATAGGGATGCCGGAATTGATAGTAATTTTGGTTATAGTTCTTATTATATTTGGAGCGGGAAAGCTTCCTGAAATAGGTGCTGGAATAGGAAAGGGTATAAAAAATTTCAAAAAAGCTATGCATGAATCTGATAAAGAAATTCCTTCTAATACGAATAATAAGAGTAATAACTAAAAAGGAATATCTTCGTCAGCATCTACTGGCTCTTCTGGAGACGGTGGTTCAGGTATATTTTCAAGTACTTCCCCTTTAGGAGTCAATATTTGAAGGGTGTGCGCAATTATCTCTGTAGTATAGCGTGTATTTCCATCTCTATCTTCCCAAGCCCTTGTTCTTAGCTTTCCTTCTATATAAACTTTGCTTCCTTTGTGAAGATACTCCCCACATATTTCTCCTAAGCGTCTCCATGCCACAATCCTGTGCCATTCCGTGTGTTCTTGCTTTTCTCCTGTATTTTTATCTCTCCATTCCTCTGTAGTTGCTACGGTAAAAGTAGCCACAGGAACTCCACTTGAAGTGTATCTCAATTCTGGATCTTTACCTAAGTTTCCTATCAGAATTACTTTATTTACACCTGCCATATTCTTTTTCTCCTACTTTATAATTGACATAATTTATAAGAGATTCTATCATAATGAAAAATCTAAAATCAAGCTATATAGGACCTCATCTGTAATCACAAGGAAGCCATTTATTAAGCAAAAACAGCTTCACAAGAGAAGTTGTAAGCCTTAAATTTATGTCTTCTAAAAATTCATACATCTGTCTTATACCAATTGCTCACAATAAAGTAATATTATAAAGGACACTAAAAATAGTTCTGGAATATTTGCATGATACAAGGTGTCTCTTTCATAAGCAAATGGTATAAAAAACGTACTGTCGAAGAAATACTTGAAAACCTTGCAGCGTATCCTGATAAGGTGTGAGCATGTTAGAAAAACCTTTTCTAAGATGTTCTAACATGCTCAGATATAAGGTAAACAGCTGTGTTAAGGATTATACCCATAGGCGGATTAGGTGAAATCGGACTTAATATAATGGCTTTGGAATACAAGGATAGCATCTTAGTTATAGATGCAGGGATCATGTTTCCTGATGATTATACCCCTGGTGTGGATATAATAATTCCTGATTTTTCCTACCTAAGACAAAGAAAAGAGCTTGTAAAAGGGCTTATCCTTACGCATGGACACGAAGATCACATAGGTGCCACACCTTTTTTGTTAAAAGAGCTAAATATCCCTGTATTTGGTACTGCTTTTACTCTTGAATTACTTAAAGAAAAGCTGAGAACATATAATGTTGCTCCTCGAGATTTAGTATGTGTAAAGGCAGGAGATATTTCGCATATAGATCATTTTAAGGTAGAATATATAAATGTTACTCATAGTATAGTAGATGGAGTAGGTCTTGCCATAGAGACTCCAGAGGGGATAATAGTTCACTCTGGTGATTTTAAGATAGAGACTTCTTCTATTAATAGAAATGGTACAGATATAGCAAGATTTGCCTTTTATGGAAAAAAAGGGGTCCTTGCTTTACTTTCTGATTCTACCAACGCGGAGAAAGAAGGTTTTAGCCTTACAGAAAAAGAGATAAGAAATACCTTAGAAAGTATATTTACTAAAAGTGAAGGCAGGCTAATAATAGCCAGCTTTGCTACCAATATTCCAAGGATACAACAGATAGTAAAGCTGGCCTTTAAGTTCAGAAGAAAAGTGGTTTTTATGGGAAGAAATATGATTTCTGCTGTTTCTATTGCAAAAAAACTCGGCTTTCTTGAGATTCCTCAAGGAGTAGAAATAACAGAAAGACAGCTACCTCTTTATAAAGAAAACGAGATTGTGATTGTAACCACTGGCTCTCAAGGAGAGCCCATGTCTGCCTTAGTCAGGATGGCACATTCCAGATATAAGTATGTAAAGATAAAACCAGGAGATACTATCATACTTTCATCCAAATTTATTCCAGGAAATGAAGCAGCAATTACTTCTATAATAAATCTACTCTATAAACTTGGAGCAGATGTGGTCTATGAGACTGTAGCAGACATTCATGCTTCAGGTCATGCAAAAAGAGAAGAACTCAAGATTATGTTAAGCCTTGTGAAGCCAAAATATTTTATCCCTATTCATGGAGAGTATAGACACTTAGTAAAGCATGCACAACTGGCAATAGATATGGGAATACCAAAAGAAAATATAATGCTTTTGGAAGACGGAGATGTAGTTGTATGTGAGGATGGTATATGTTGGAGAGAAGAAAAAGTTACTACTGGCAAGATATTAATAGATGGAAAGGGAACTGGCGATATAGATGATATTATACTGAAAGAAAGAAAAAAGCTAAGTATCCATGGAATGGTGATAGTGGTATTAGTCACTGATGAAAGAACAGGAGAAATTATCTATGGACCAGATATTATATCTAAGGGGTTTATACTGCAGGAATATAGAGAATATTTGCTCGAAGAAGCAAAATGTGTAGTGCTGGAAGTATTTGATGACTTAGATAGAGATTCTCCTATAGACTGGGAATCCGTAGAGTTAGACATAAAAAGAAGACTTAAGGGATTTTTCTATAATGTAGTAAGGAAAAACCCTCTTATTGTGCCTATAATAATCCATTTGTAGATATAAACAAAGAAAAATACCCTATACTAAGTGAACTTAGTGGAATAGGCTTATTAACAGGACTTACGCACTTGAAGAGTTAGCCAATTAATTATAAAGAATGGGACGCCTCCTCCTGCGGGTAAAAAACCTTTAATCCTATTTAAAATAGGAGGTATTTTACGATAGCGTCCCGACTTTATCCTATCACTCGATGGCTTTTTGGGCAAGTAGTTAGAAATCTCAAAGTAGTTGGTTTAAAAGTAATACTTTCGAGAGTGTTTACACTTAGATAGATATATAATAAAATTTCTACAAAAAAACCCAAATGGGAGGGGTTATGATTAAGTGTAAACATTGTGGATCAACGCAGATAGTTAAAAACGGCTTTGTTCGCAAAAAACAACGTTATCTTTGCAAAAGTTGCTCTCGCAATTTTGTTA
>JAMOPX010000018.1 GCA_027064285.1 Desulfobacterales bacterium
TTTTAATTTTTCTTTTGTTCCCTGCGATTTCTTTCTGTGCTGTGGACAAGACACTGCCTTGGGAAATAAAGGCAAATATATTGGGATATGACGCAGAACATAAGATATACACAGGAGAAGGGGATGTAATCTTAAGAAAAGGGAATAATTATCTATATGCAGATAAGGTTTCATATAATGAGATTACAGGGCTGGCAAAGTTAAAAGGTGATATATGGTTTGAAACCCCGGACGAGATTATGGTGGGAGAAGAAGGGGAGATAAATCTAAAAAAAGGCACAGGTACTCTAAAAAAGGCCTGTATTTTTATAAAAGGAGGGCATTATTACATAAGTGGTAAGGAGATTAAGAAGATTGCAAAAGATACTTATGTGATAAATAAGTGCAGGGTGACTACATGTGATTCTGTAAAACCTGCCTGGAGTCTCGACAGTTCCAAGGTAAAGGTGACAATTGAAGGATATGGAAAGGTAAAACATGCTGTTTTCAGGGTAAAAGGAGTGCCTGTATTTTATATTCCATATATAATGTTTTCTACCCGTAAAGACAGACAATCTGGTTTTCTTCCTCCAAGGGCAGGATATTTTGGGAGGAATGGATTTGATATAGAACTTCCATTTTACTGGGACATATCAGATTCAACAGATGCCACCTTTTATCAGAGATACTTAGATAAAAGAGGTTATATGCAAGGGGTAGAATTTAGACATGTAAGCAGTGAGGATTCAAAACTCTTTTTCCTTGGAGACATACTTTCCGATAATGTTGGTAAAAAAGATATGTCAGATAGTGATGATATAGAACTGAGCCCTTATAATAGAACAAACAGAACAAGATACTGGTTCAGAGGAAAGGCTGATAAAAGGCTTCCATTTGATGTTATGGCAAGACTGGATTGGGACTATGTAAGTGATCAGGATTATATGCTGGAGTTTGAAAGAGGTTTGTTTGGTTTTAATGCAAGGACAGATCTTGCAGATGATATGAACAGACCAATGGATGAGATAAGAGCGCCAACCAGAAGAACAGCAATGAGGCTAAGCAGAGACAGAAATGATTATAGTTTTCAGCTTATGAGTAGTTACTATGAAAGACCAGAGCATGTGCACAATGACGACACTTCAGAGCCTTTGACAGAGCTTTATTTTCACTGGTTGCCTGAACAATTTAAGGATTTGCCCATCTTTTATAAGTTTCGTACAAGTTATGGTTACATATGGAGAGATACAGGTGACACAGGAAGCAGGTTTTCCATAGATCCAGAACTCAGGTTTCCTCTCTGGTTTAAGGATGTTGTGGAATTTGAACCATATTTCAAATATAACTACACTGGCCAGATTATAAATAAAGAAGTCGGTTCTGATACATATCAGTCCAAAAGCTCTTATGAAACAGGCACAAGACTTTCTTTAAAGGCCCAGAGAGCCTTTGAGGTAAATTGGAAAGGCGCAAAACAATTGACTCATTACATGTGGTCAGAGATTACATATAGATACAAAGAAAACATGGGTGACAGTAAATACAGACCGTGGTTTGAGCCTATTGATAGCGAGCCTGATGTGAATCTTATTCGGTTTTCATTGAGAAATTTTTTAAGCGCTAAGTTGGTGGATCAAAAGGGAAATGTAAGTTACAGACAATGGGTTAGCTTTTATATAAATCAGGGCTATGACTTCAAAGGATATGGAGATGATGGTGACAGGCATTTTACCCCTCTTTCCATGAATCTTATAGCCACACCTTATCCTGATTTGGACCTGAGGGGTTATTTTAACTTTGATCACTATGATAAAGATATTAATTCTGCATTATTTTCTGCAAATCTTTATGTTCCAAGAACTCGAGGAAAAAAGGATACATATAGACTGGATTATGTTTATTACAAAGGCAGTAGAGAAAGCATAGACGGATACTTTGATATAAATCTGGCCTATGGTTTTTCCTTTGGAAGTCAATTTTCACTTGAGATGAGATCTGATACTACTGTTTCTAATTCTTATTGGCTCACATATCAAAGTCAGTGCTGGGCAATGACATTGAAGCTGGAAAGGCAGGATGAACAAAACAGTTTTGGAGTAGGTTTTCATCTTCTTGGTTTAGGAGATATAAACAAAAAATAAGCTATTTGCAGTAAAGTTTTACTATTTTTTCTATAATAGATGTAGTGGAATAGCCTGAAATATAAGAAATGGTAAGAACTTTTCCTCCTGTTTTTTTTACCACATCTGAGCCCACTATGTCTTCTTCCTTCCAGTCTCCACCTTTTATGAGCACATCCGGCTTTAATACTTTGATAACATCATAAGGGGTATCTTCAGAAAATATTATAACCATATCCACAAATTCCAAAGCAGCGATGATTTTTGCCCTTGCTTTCTCATCTATTATAGGTCTTTTTTCTCCTTTTATTCTGCGTACAGAAGAATCACTATTTATAGCTACTATTAAAAAGTCTCCCTGTTTTTTTGCCTCACTCAAGTATCTTACATGTCCTAAATGAAGGATATCAAAACAGCCATTTGTAAAAACTACTTTCTCTCCCCTTTTTTTTAACTTATCTACGAGCTTTTTTGCCTCTTTTATATGTTTTATTTTTGAAAAATAGCTCATATATCTATTTCATTTACAAAATTTAATTTATAAGCTAACATAATTTTTCAAAAATAGTAAAGTTCTTGGGAGAAAGAAGATGCAGGGCAAAAAAAGACTGGGAATATTGGATCAAATAGTAGCCAAAGATAAAGTGAGACAGAAGATAATAGATGCAGCAAGTGAACTCTATGCAAAAAAAGGTTTTAAAGCAACCTCCATAGAAGAGATTGCTGAAAAGGCAGGAGTTACAATACCTGTAACATACCAGTATATAAAAAATAAGTCTGAGATAATGCGCCTGATAATGGAGGACATGCTAAACATATTTAAGGAGAATTTGATCTCTCAGCTTAAAGATATAGAAGATCCTGAGAAAAAACTCTCCATTGCTATATCTCTTTACTTTAGAGTGCTGGATCAACAGCAGGATAAGGTGCTTCTTATGTATCAAAAATCCAGTTCTCTTGATAAAGCATCAAAGTCAAAGATAATGGAGATGGAAGTAGAATTAAGCAGGATATTTGGAGATATCATAGAGGATGGTATAAAAAAAGGCATATTCAGAAATATAGATGTGGATGTAGCTTCCTACAACATTATTATGTTAGCCCATATGTGGAGTTTAAAAAGATGGCATCTCAGAAAAAGACTTTCCATTGATGACTATGTGGATATGCAGATGAAGTTCATTATGTCTGCTCTTAAGAAATGAGTTCTTTATATCTTTGAAGCACTTGTTTAGGTTTTATATTACTAAGACATACAGGATCAGAGCAGTTATCTTTGTTTGTTTCAAAACATGGTTCACATCCATTTGTCCCTCTTAAAACTGCTACTTTGCTTCCCATGGGTCTCCATCTTTTGGGATCAGATGGCCCGAATAATGCAAGGGTTGGAATCCCCATAAAGGCTGATAAATGAGAAACCCCGGAATCATTTCCAATAAGTCCTTTTGCGGAACTAAGTGTTTTTAATAGGTAAAGCGTGTCATCTATAAGAAATAGCTTTTCTTGAGGAACATATTCTTTTAATATAGGAAATAAATCCTTTTCAGCAGGACCAAGCAGAAAAGCAGTTTGTATGCCTTCTGATTCAAGCATATAAAAGAGCTTTAAGAAACTGTATATATCCCATCTTTTCCTTTTGCTTCCAGCACCTGGATGCAGAATTGTTATTCCGTGAGGATTTATAACTGGCTTTTTCAGACATATCTCCTCTGTAAGAAGCCCTATCTCAGAAAGCCTTTTTTCTATGTATCTTGAAACATGGATTTTTGCTCTTTTTTCAGAACGGGGCGGAATCAAAAAGATGTCGCATTCTTTTTTAGCAATAGAGCTGATCTGTTTTTTTAACTCTTCTGAAAAGGAAAATAATAAGATCTTTTCCTGAGACATTACTATATCTTGTAAAATTTGATCAGGATTTTTAGAAAAGATAGAAGAAAATATTTGGCTTTCTATAGGAAATATATTTTCTGCTGCCTTAAAATAATGGGCAATAATTCTATTTTGCCCTTTACAAAACAGATCCAGTTTATAATTTTTTTTTAAAACAAGTAAAAAAGGTAATATCAGTACAAAATCTCCTAATGCACCTTGGTGTATAATCAAAATAGAGGCTTTTTTCATTGACAATCCCTGACAAATTTGTATTTAATATATCCCTAAAAGGGCACGTAGCTCAGGGGGAGAGCGCTACCCTGACACGGTAGAGGTCCCGAGTTCAAATCTCGGCGTGCCCATTTTTTATGGAAATCTTTCAAGAGCCTTTACTCTTTTAAGTGCCAGTATTACTTCACAGATGGGAAGTCCTACTACATTAGTATAAGATCCATTTATGCTCTTTATCATAAAAGCACCTATACCTTGTACAGCATAAGCTCCTGCTTTATCAAAGGGTTCTTTTGTTACAAGATATAATTCTATTTCTTCTTGACTAAGTTCTCTTA
>JAMOPX010000019.1 GCA_027064285.1 Desulfobacterales bacterium
ACCGCTGGGCTGGCGGGAAGTAACGCCCGTGGAGAGGGCACTGACGGCGGAACTGCTTTTGGGCAGGTCTACGAGTCATCTCTCGTTGAAGCGGGAATCCCACGGCTTTAGTCGTGGGAGGGTCAAAAAGATGTTGCTTAAAATTTTTGAATCTTATAAATTTCTTTTATTGAGCCTGTTTGAAAAATCCTTTCACATAGGCTCAGTATGAAGCATAATAAAAGAGAATATAGTATTCCGCAAAATTTGATATTTTGCGGAATATTATAAATTATGCAAATATGAAAGAAAAACAATTTATTATTTTATAGTTATCCGCAATTAGGTGGATAACTATAATTGGAGGAGTCAGATGTATAAGGCGAAATTTTTTTTGTTGCTCGTGATTATGTTTATCTTAAACTTTCTGGCTGGAAATTATCTTTATGCTGGAGAGCCTACAGAAGTAGTAAAAAAAATATTAAATAAGGTTATGGAAATCCAGACAAACCCTGAACTCAAAAAATTCAGAAACAAAAGAAGACTCGCTATAAAAAAGATAATACAGGAAAATTTTGACTCTACGCTTATGGCCAAAAATGCACTTGGTAGCTATTGGAATAAACTAAGCAAAAAGCAAAAAATAGAATTTACTAAGTTATTTGAAGACCTTTTCCAAGAATCTTATACCAAGATGGTGCTTGATTTCTTGAAAAAGGAAGAGATCAAATATGAAAAAGAAGAAGAAAAAGGAAATGAAGCTATTGTAAAAACAAGGATCCTGAAAATGGAAGACGAAATTCCGGTCTATTATCATTTGCGAAAAGTAGGAAATAAGTGGCTTATCTTTGATGTGGACATAGATGAGGTAAGCATTGTGGGAAATTATAGAAGGGCATTTTCAAGGATCATAAGGATAGCATCTTTTAAGGCATTGATGAAAAAGATGAGACTGCAGCAAAAGGCTATAAAAAAGGCCTATGCAGAGGATTCAGCAGAATAGTTCTTTTTAGAAAGATAATCTGCTGTCCAAAGAGTGAGTGAAAATACATAAGATCCTATGGCAGTCATTACAAAAAACCAGTTCAGTTTGTCAAAAACTGCAAGGAGTGCAACTAAATAAGCAAAGTCCCTATTGGTAAGAAGAGACATGGCCTTTATAAGAAAAGGGGACCTCCTAAGCTCTTCTTCACTTTTTTTAAGAATACACTGATAAACTGAAATAGCACATAGTCCAAATCCAATAAGAAGCACCCATATGAGAGTTAGATAAAGCTGATTTCCTGTTTTTCTGTAAAGCCCTATTCCCATGCCTATAAATATCGCCACATGCACTAAATTATCTGTGATTATATCTAAGTAATGGCCAAATATAGATTCTTTTAGCTTCAGCCTAGCAATTTCTCCATCTACACCATCTACTATCACACAAAACAAAAAAAGAAATGCACCTAAGAGCTGAGCCCAATAATTTGGGAAGGAGAGCAAAAAAGCTCCAATGAATCCTATGCTCATGCCTGTCAAGGTAATCTGATTTGGAGTCACAGAAGTATGAACAAGCCTTTTTGTAAAAAAAAGAGATATGTTCCTATCAAAATTTTTTGCGATAAAGCTGTCAGTATCTCTTTTTTCTAAGGATAAGGCCTTTATAAGCATATGCTCTGCTTTTTTTGCGTCTTCTTTCTGGCTCAACACATATGGTAACCCAGCAATTCCTTTTATCTTTTTTGCCTTTTCTATGAAAGGAGCTGCATCTTCTCTGTCCAAGAAGATATGTATAAGCTTTTTTAAATCCTCTTTTGGAACAACGAACACAGGCTCTTCGCTGTCTCCTTCCAAAACACAAATATCTTTCTCACCTCTTTTAATCAGTTCCTGTAAAGAGAACTTATCCACTATATGATTAGCTTTTAGAATCAGGACCTTTTCTCCCTTAATCATCTCTTCCAGAACATCTTCTTTTTTTATGTTAATAGGATAGAATATAAAGTCTCCTAAACCTGAAATATCAGAAAGCCTTTCATAAAGATCCATCCTTCCCAAAACTATTATCTTTTTTATGCCAAGCCGTCTGAGCAGAAGAAAATTCCTCTTTATAGCAGGCTCTCCAAAAATAGGAATCAGACCATGTTCATCCAAAAACAGTATTACAGCCTCTTTTAACATTGTCTTACAAAAATCCACGTCAGAAAACCCATAAGCTTCAGCTATGGGATGAATGGCGTATCATTCGTTATTATATATTTTTGAATAGTAGATAGGATAATAATATAATCAATAATAAAATGCAATTGAGAAGATACAGATACAAGCTTAAGGTCAAAGGTAAGGGAAAAGAGCAGAAGCTGTGGAAATTTGCTGGAGCATACAGGCTTATTTATCTCTTTAGATTTTGTTGCTATTTTTTCTTGATTTTCTTATTTTGGTCAAGGGATTTTTAAGGCTGTTCGAAACAGTTTTTGAACAGCCTTAAAAAATGTAATTTAAAAACTCTTAAATCTTTTAAATTCTTTTATCGAGCATGTTTGAAAAAGTTTTTCGAACATGCGGAGAGATTTTTTATGAAAAAAATATGTATTATAGTTGCCACCAGAAAGGAAGCAGAAATAGTAAAGGGAGTACCAGAGATAAGCTTTATAATAAGTGGTGTGGGGAGCAAAAATGCTCAAAAAGCAGTAAGCTATGCGGTCACAAAAGGAGTAAGCTATATTATATCTTTTGGAACAGCAGGTGGGCTTTCTCCGACTTTAAAAAAAGGAGATGTAGTTATTCCTGAGCAAATCCTTAAATACAATGAAGAAAAAGCTCTAAGTGTTGATCCTATGTGGCACAAACAAGTTGTAGCTCTTTTAAAAGAACCTCCTTTCACCTTAAGCACAGAAAATCTTCTTTCAATTGAAAGAGTTATATTAGATCCTGTTCAAAAAAAAAGGCTTTATTTAGAAACAGGTTGTGTTTCCTTGGATATGGAAAGCTACTTTATAGCTCAGGCCTGTTCCGAAAAGAAGATGCATTTCCTATGTATAAGGGGCATATCTGACACCTATAGCATGAAGATTCCAGACTGGATTTCTTTATGCATAGACAGCTCTGGCCGCTTTTTACCGTATTCTTTTATAAAAGAGCTCATCAAACATCCCTTTCATATAAAAGAGATTATTTGTATAAGCGATGGATTTTTTAAGGTAAAAAAATCACTTAGATATGTCATTAACAGAATATACTCTTCCTTTCCAGAGAGAGCGCTTTCCAGATAAATATCTAAGAGCAGAGCTCCAAGTCATCATGAGATACAGCATACCTGAAATAGGCAAAGTCAATGCCCAAAGTTTGCTTAACTTATAAAAATCCAGTATTGGTATGTAACTCAACATCATAGCGCTTAGCGCCAAAAAACTGATTAAAATGCCTGTGATCCTACCTGATATTATTCCCAAAAAAGGAAAAACAAATGATGAGATAAGCGCTACTGTACATAGACCAAGCAAAAGAAATGAATAATTAAGCTGAGTAAAAGCGCTTCTTGCCACCATATTCCATATCTCTGAAAGCCTCTTATATTCTCTGGCACTTATAACAGAATGAGTAAGACCTATCCAGGTGCTATATCCTTTTTGTTTGATCCTTTTTGCAAGAGCGCAATCATCTATTATTTCATTCTTTATTGATTCAAAACCTCCTATATGCTCAATAACCCGCTTTTTTGTAAACATGCATCCACCTGCAGCCGCAGCAAAAGGCAAATCTTTTCTATTACATAAAGAGAAAGGGTACAATAGTTTAAAAAAATAAACAAAACTGGGAATAAGCACTTTTTCCCAAACCCTTTTCATACTTAAAACCGCCATAAGCGAAACTATATCATAGCCATTACTCAGCATCTTGTTTTTCAACGCCAGAATTATGCCTTTTCTTAGGTATATATCTGCATCCATAATTAGCAAGTAAGGGGTATTTACTAACCTAAAACCCTGTTCTAAGGCCCATATCTTTCCTGCCCATCCATCAGGAAGTGGCTCTCCTTTCAATACATAAAGGTTAGCTATTCCTGCTTCTTTTGCTTTTTCTGCTGTTCCGTCAACAGATTCATCATCTACAAGTATAATCTTAAGCCCTTTTCCTTGGTCCTTTAAAAAACCCAAGGTTTTCTTTATTACTGGCGCCTCATTTCTGGCAGGAATCAGGACTGTAACATCGCTTAAATCAGGATCTTTGACAGAGGTATCTGCCTCTAATACCTCTTTGGTTAAATATGGTCTCCATGGAAGGAAAAGAATCACCAACCATATAATCGCACTTATAAAAGAGAGAAGCTCACAGCTGTGCATGATCTATAAGCTGAAACTTGCCTTTTACAAAAATCCACGCCAGAAAGCCCCTAAGCTTCAGCTATGGGATGAATGGCGTATCATTCATTATAATAAGCGCCTGTTCGAAAAATCCTTTTAAACAGGCTTATATATTCTTGAATAGTAA
>JAMOPX010000020.1 GCA_027064285.1 Desulfobacterales bacterium
TTCTTTACAAAGTATCTCCTGAGTCCCTCATAGGGATAAGGAGTAGTAGTTCGCTTTTAAGCAGGGTTGATTCTTCTGATTACCAGATATGTAATAATTTAGCTATATTTTAATACATCTGGTAATTAGAATGAATACCTAGATCGGATATTCCTTTAGGAATATAAGCATTTGTATACGCAGAACAAAACGTCTTTTGAAGATCTTTCAATTCTTCTATACTTTCTTTTATTAATGATCTGACTATCGTTCTCATAATGGCTAATTATACATAATATTTACTTAGTGGACATATACTTTCAGTCACAATAACTCCCGCACCTTTTCTTTTCATTTCTTCCAATGCATTTTCTTCATCTTTGGGGTTTATATTTACCCCTTTTATAGCATCGCTTAGCACATATGTCTTGTATCCAAGCTTGAGCAGATCCAGCACAGTATTAAGTACGCAATACTCAGTAGCTACTCCACCCACAAAGCATCTCTTTATTTTATTTTGTCTTAAAAGCTGAGAAAGTTCTGTGTCTTGTAAAGCAGAATATGCTTCTTTTTCAGGATCTGTTGCCTTTAAAATTACAATTACATTTTCTGGTAGCCTGAGTCCATCTGCAAATTCTGCTCCTTTTGTATGCTGAACACAATGGGATGGCCAGCTCCCTCCGTTTTCTTTGAATGAACAGTGATTTGATGGATGCCAGTCTCTGGAAGCAAATATAGGAAGTCCTTTTTTATAAAAAAGTTCTATATAGGAATTCAACACAGGAATAATCTTGTCCGCATCTGGTATAGGGAGTGATCCCCATGGCATAAAGTCATTCTGCATATCTATTATTATAAGACAATCTCCTTGCTTTAATTCCATGACTGTCTCCTCCTATAAAAAGTCTACGTTAGAGCTTAACAAAACAAGCGCTTTTTAAATTTATCCAGCTAAGGCTAAGTGGATGTTAGCTGGATTATCCTCTTTCATGGTTAACATTTTTTTAGATTATAGTATTCCGCAAAATTTGAAATACTATAACTTATGAACAGATCTTACGCAAAAGTTTCTGTCTTATCTACAGGTAGCAGTATAGGAGGTCAAGTCCAAAATTTCCTGTAAAAAAGAAGCCAAATATATTGTATAAAAAATAGAAAATAAGTTATCTTTATAGTTTGAAGATGACTCAAAAATTAACAATAAATATATGGGCAGAAGACGAAGAGCTTAAGCTTTCTGTCAATGGAGACAATCCTACTGTTTTTAAACCTCCAATGCACTTTTTAAAAGAGTATCTTGAAAAAAAAGAGCTTAAAAAGCATTATATCATTCCATTTGGAGAAGCGTTATATAGATCTGTCTTTATTACAGATAGAAGAAGGGAACTAATAAAAGAGCTTTTTGATAAAGCAGAACAAGAAAAATTAATTATACATATCCAATCAGATATTCCAGATGTTCATGATATTCCTTGGGAGATAATAAAAGATCCAGAAAGAAACACACCCTGGGCATTACTTGGTAATGTGGCATTTTATAGAAGCACATCTCAAAATTTTTTATTACCCAAACCTATATCTCCTCCTATTCGTATATTGATAGTCTTATCTTTACCAGTGGAGGTATATAAACAAGCTCCTATTGACCCTTTAAAGGAAATAGAGATTATTAACCAGGCATTGGATGAATGGAGAGATTTTGTAAAAGTAGATACATTGGTAAAGGCATCATGGAATGAGATAAGAAAATGGCTTCAGAAAAAAAACTATCATATACTTCATTTTACAGGTCATGGAGGAGCTGGTGGAATACTTATACTTGAAGATGAAACAGACTATCAGAAGCCAAAAGAGATCCAGCCAGAACAAACCAAAGAACTTTTTGAAAAAGCTGGCTTAAGAGCAGTTATCTTAAATGCTTGTAATACCGCAACATCCACAATATTTTCTCCATCATCGGCTATGATGATTTATGAAGCAGGAATACCCTTAGTTATTGCCAATCAAGCTCCTGTAAGGGATGATGAAGCAATAAAAATGACTAAAGAACTTTATAAGGCTATTTTTTCAAACACACAGCTTTCCTATATGCTTAACTATTCCAGATTAGATCTTGAAGAATGGTGGAAACCTGTTCTTTTCTTAAATCCTGATTTAACTAAATCAAAACTATTTAATTTAACACAAATACCAGATATTAAGCCTAAGAATAAACTTTTTAGGGATCTTGGCACATTTGGAAATGCAAGGCTTTATATATACCGTTATCAACCCCTCAGGAAAATAACAGAGCTTTTTTTTAATGGAGAAAAGATAATTACCCTTCATGGACTTGGAGGAGTTGGAAAAAGCTTTATGGCAGACTATATTGCCAGATTTCTTAAGACAAGATTTGACTATGTGCTTGCAATAGATTTAAAAGAGGACTTGGAAGAGAAAACTTTTCAGGAGATAAAGAGATTCATTTCAGATACACTTGAAGATGAAGAAATAATATCTTCTAAGCAAGCAAAAGAACTAAAAAAATCTGGGATTCGCTCTTTCTGGACCCAGTTAAATAAAAATCTTCATAATTCTCCATTTCTACTTATTTTGGATAACTTTGAAGAGGTTCAGGACAAGCATGGAAAGATAAAAGATCGGTCTATAAAGGAATTTCTGAGGGCTATAAAAACAGGTTCATGGAATGGACTCTGTCTTATTACAACAAGGCTTATTCCTTATATTACGGATCGTGTGCGTCTTGAACCAGTTGTGGAAATGGAGACATACAGCAGGCCGGAACAGATACTTTTTTTTATTAATCTTAGTGATAAATATAAAGACATTGTAGAAAAGCTCTCTGCAAAGAAAGATAAAATAGATAAGTTTCTTAACTGGCATCCATTTGCTGTTGAGCTTTTGCTAAGAAATCCTGATGAAGATCCATTAAGAATCACCGAATATAAAGAGATAAAAGAGCTGATGGAATTTTATAGCACCTATATAGAGGAATATCCCAAAGAATTTTCTCTGTTTTTTAAACTAAGATATCCCTTTAGCCGTGATCTTTTAAAAACACTTGTAAATAACCCTTCTTTTGAAGAGCTTGTTCTGGAAAAACTAAGATTAGCAAAAAAAGAAAATGAAACCTACAGCATATATAATATCCTGCCTCTAACAATAAAGGATAAAATCAAAGAGTATGAATTGAATAAAGAAGTCATAAATAGTCTTCTAAGATTTGAGAGTAATATCCCCTTTGATTACATGAACATAGTGGAACTTATCCCTGAAAGAGGCTTAAAAAAAGAGCAAAAAAATCTACTTGCAAAAAAGTATAATAACTTAGGCATATATTACTATAGAACTGGCTATTTAGATAAGGCATTGAAGTATCATGAAAAAGCCCTTGATATCAGAAAAGCCATCTATGGAGAAAAACACCCTGATGTAGCAACTTCCTATAACAACATAGCAGAGGTATATCATGATAAAGGGGAACTAAATACTGCATTGAAGTATCATAAAAAAGCTCTTGATATCATCAAAGCTATCTATGGAGAAAAACACCCTGATGTAGCAACTTCCTATAACAATATAGCAGGGGTATATTACGATAAAGGGGAACTAAATACTGCATTGAAGTATCATAAAAAAGCTCTTGATATCATCAAAGCCATCTATGGAGAAAAACACCCTGATGTAGCAGCTTCCTGTAACAACATAGCAGAAGTATATCGTGCTAAAGGGGAACTAAATACTGCATTAAAGTATCATAAAAAAGCCCTTGATATCATCAAAGCCATCTATGGAGAAAAACACCCTGATGTAGCAACATTCTATAACAACATAGCAGGAGTATATTATGCTAAAAGGGAATTAGATAAGGCATTGAAGTATCATGAAAAAGCCCTTGATATCATCAAAGCTATCTATGGAGAAAAACATCCTTATGTAGCAACATTCTATAACAACATAGCAGGGGTATATCATGCTAAAGGGGAATTAGATAACGCATTGGAATATCATAAAAAAGCCCTTGATATCATCAAAGCCATCTATGGAGAAAAACATCCTGATGTAGCAACATTCTATAACAACATAGCAGCGGTATATCGTGCTAAAGGGGAACTAAATACTGCATTGAAGTATCATGAAAAAGCTCTTGATATCATCAAAGCTATCTATGGAGAAAAACACTATTATGTATTATATACTTCCTTAAGGATAGCAGATATATGCATAAGATCTGGGAAAAAGGAAAAATGCAAAGATGCTTTAAACATAGCCCTTAATTGCTTAGATATCCTTGTAGCAGAAAGACATCCTCAGGCTATCCGATATTTTTTAAATTTTTTAACTACTTGGAAGGAATTTAGGAAAAGATTTGGAGAGTGTCGATCTATATCTGAACGGATATTATCAATCAGGAAAAATCTTGCTCTACCTCCACAACTTTTAAATTTTTTATAGTTTCTTCTTC
>JAMOPX010000021.1 GCA_027064285.1 Desulfobacterales bacterium
GGATTTGCTTCTAATAATTCAGGTGGCATTCTTGGAGGAATCTCCAATGGTGAGGATATAATACTCAGGGTAGCAGTAAAACCCATACCTTCTATATCTAAGGAGCAGGATACTATTGATAAAAATGGTAATCCTGTAAAGCTCAAACTAAAAGGTAGGTATGACGTGTCCGCTATTCCAAGAATAGTGCCGGTTCTGGAAGCAATGATAAAAATAACCATAGCTGATCACTATTTAAGACAAAAGATTTATGGAGGCTAAAGATGATAGGCAAGGAAATAAGGCTTGAGAGGATTTTTAACAGAGATACCAGAAAAACAGTGATTGTGCCCATGGATCACGGGGTAAGCATGGGCCCTATATATGGAATCACCAACATGAAAAAGGCAGTTGCTCAGGTGGCAGAAGGTGGTGCCAATGCGGTTGTCCTTCACAAAGGAATGGTAGGAAAGGGGCATAGAGGAAGTGGTCCTGACTTAGGACTTATTGTTCACTTATCAGCCAGCACTTCTCTTTCTCCTGAACCTAATTCCAAGATCTTGGTATGCACAGTAGAAGAGGCAATCAGGCTTGGTGCTGATGGTGTTTCTGTTCATATAAACATAGGCGATGATAATGAAAGGGAGATGCTCAGGGATTTGGGGATGATAGCAAAAATAGCAGATGAATGGGGAATGCCTCTTTTGGCAATGGTATATCCAAGGGGCAGAAAGATAGAAGATGAATATGCAGTAAAGGTTGTAAAACATGCTGCAAGGGTTGGGGCAGAGCTTGGAGCAGATGTGGTAAAGGTTTCTTACACAGGAACTCCGGATTCTTTTAGAGAAGTAGTGGAAGGATGTCATATCCCTGTTGTTATTGCTGGTGGCCCAAAGATGGATTCTGATAAAGCGGTTTTTGAGATGGTAAAAGGTGCTATGGAAGCAGGAGCATTGGGCATATCCATAGGAAGAAATGTGTTTCAGCACAAAAATCCTGCTAAGATGGTAAAAGCACTTTCCATGATTGTTCATAAAGACGTTAGTGTTGAAGAAGCACTTGAGTTCTTAAGTAGGGAGTAAAAAGTGAAAGGGAGTGAAAGCGATTGGCAGATTTTGGAAGAATACAGAAAAGAAATAGATAAAATAGACGAGCAGATACTTGAACTTCTATTAAAGAGACAGGATATAGCAGAGAAGATAGGCAAAATAAAAAAAAAGTTGCACTTAGAGGTATTTGATCCTGCGAGAGAAAAAGATGTCATCAGAAAATTGTTGGATAAAGCAAAGGGAAGGTTAGACTATCAGATCCTCAGAGCTGTTTTTAACGAGATTATTTCTGCATCTCGGGCTGTTCAGCTTCCCTTGAGAGTTGGATTTCTGGGACCAGAAGGCACTTTTTCCCATCAGGCTGCCCTTTGTATGTTTGGTCGTTCTGTATCATTTTATCCTCTGGACAGTATAGAAGAGGTCTTTTCCAGTGTAGAAAAAGGACAATGTCATCAGGGAGTTGTGCCCATAGAGAACTCCTATGAAGGCTCTGTAAATACCACTCTTGATATGCTTTATAAATACGATCTGAAGATCAATGGAGAGATGCTCTTAAGAATAAGACACAACCTTATGTCAAAGGAAAAGGATATAAAAGATATAAAGGAGATATATTCTCATCCTATGGCAATTGCCCAGTGTAGAGCCTGGATAAGAGCAAACATGGGAAATGTTTCTATTCATGAGACCAGAAGCACTTCTATTGGAGCAAAGATAGCCTCAGAGAAAAGAGGCGCGGCAGTCATAGGAAACAGGCTTTTAGCTGAGATATATGGCTTAAATATCATAAGAGAGGGCATAGAAGATTCCCCTGACAATGTAACCAGGTTTTTGGCATTGGGAAAAGAGCCTGTCAGAAGCCCTACAAATAGGGATAAGACATCTATTCTGTTCTTTTTAAGAGATAAACCTGGTGCACTGTTTAAGGCCTTAGAGGCCTTGGCAAATGAAGGCATTAACATGACCAGGATAGAGTCAAGGCCCATGAAGACCAAAAGATGGGAATATCTGTTTTATGTGGATATGGAAGGGCATGAAAAAGATCCTAATGTAAATGATGCGTTAATAGAAATGGAAAAATCGTGTGTTCTTTTGAAGAGGCTTGGCTCTTACCCTGCTGCAGACAAACCATGGGAATAGAAGATAGGCTTAAAAACCCTTTGATTGGGGTCATAGGTGGCACTGGTATGATGGGTTCTTGGTTTGCTGATATATGTGAAAGCCAAGGTTATAGAGTGCTGAAGGTGGGAAGAAGAACAAAGGTGAGTATGGAACAGGCAGCAAAGGAGTGTGATGTGGTGGTAATCTCTGTTCCCATTTCTGTTACCTATGAGGTGATAAAAAAGATAGGTCCTCTTGTATCTATGGATTCACTTTTTATGGATCTTACTTCTGTAAAAAAGATGCCAATAAAAGCAATGCTTAGATATTCAGATGCAGAAGTGGTGGGGCTACATCCTCTTTTTGGAGCAGACATTGACCACGAACAGCCAAAAAAAGTGGCTATCTGTAATGGAAGGGGAGAGTACGGGAAAAGGTGGGTTGCTGAACTTCTTAATAAAACAGGATTTGAGACAATCTTTTTAGATTGTGAAGAGCATGACAGGATTATGGGTATAGTTCAGGGAGTGAATCATTTTGAAACAATATGTCTTGCCTTCAGGATAAAGTCATCTGGTATGAGCTGGAGAGAGATAGAAAGATCATCTACACAGACCTTTATGAAAAAGCTTGAGAGGATAAAAAGACTATTTTCCCAAGAACCTGAGCTTTTTGCTTCTCTGCTTATGGACAACGAGTGGTCTCTTAAGTATGTGGATCTTTACCTAAAAGAAGCTGAAAAGCTGTTTGACATATTGAATAAAAAGGATAAGGATGGTTTTAAAAAGATTTTTTATTCTATAAGACAGTTTATAAAAAGGGGGATGCAAGATGAAGGAGATATGGGTTAAGGTTGAGCCTTGGAATAAAAAACTGGTTACTACTGCCCTTGAGGGAGGAGCAGATGCAGTTGTTATACCTCCAGATAAAGTAAATGAAGTAAAAGAGCTGGGTCTTATTAAAACCGTCTCAGATCAGGGAGACATAAAGTGGGGAGAGGATGTTGTGGTTATGGAGATAAAGTCTGCAGAGGATGAAGATAAGATAGTTGAGGCCTCACTTACAAAAAAGGTAATTGTGAAAACCCAGGATTGGAAGATCATTCCTCTTGAAAACCTCGTAGCAAGAGCAAAAAACATATTTGTAGAAGTAAAGGATATAGATGAGGCAAAGACTGCATTTGGAATATTGGAAAAAGGTGTGGATGGAATAGTAATAGTGGAAAAAGATCCAATAAAGGTAAAAGAGATTATAAATGGAATAAAGGCAGAAAAGGATATGCTTCCTTTGGTGGAGTTTGAAGTGCAGTCAGTAACTCCATTGGGTATGGGAGATAGGGTATGTGTGGACACCTGCACCAATATGAAACCAGGTGAAGGAATGCTTGTTGGAAATAGCAGTCAAGCCCTTTTTTTAGTGCATTCAGAGAGCATAGAAAATCCATATGTTGAACCAAGACCTTTTAGAGTAAATGCAGGTCCTGTTCATGCTTACATAATGGTGACTGGTGGAAAGACAAAGTATCTTGCTGAGCTGAAGTCAGGCCATACTGTTACCTGTGTCAACTGGAAAGGCGAGTCCTTTCCTGTGATTGTGGGAAGGGTGAAGGTAGAAAAAAGACCTCTTCTTCTGATAGAGGCTCAAGGACCATTAGGTCCTGTAAGTATAATACTTCAGAATGCAGAGACTATACGCTTGGTGGGAAGAGAAGGGGAAGCTCTTTCTGTGGTGAAGCTAAAGAAAGGAGATAAAATTTTAGGATATGTGGAAGAGGCAGGAAGACATTTTGGACACAAGATAAAAGAGACAATCATTGAAAAGTAGTATA
This sequence comes from Desulfobacterales bacterium, assembly GCA_027064285.1. Classification (GTDB taxonomy): domain Bacteria; phylum Desulfobacterota; class DSM-4660; order Desulfatiglandales; family JALVZP01; genus JALVZP01. The sequence goes on from JAMOPX010000021.1 coordinate 3,958, forward strand.
TCAGTCAGCTAAAACCTCCTTTATAAGGGATCTGGCATTTTCTAAAAGAAGCTCTAAGCCATGATCAGAAAGTCCTGCACCCTGTACAATCTTTTCAGCAAGCTCTCTACTCATAAGGTCTTCAGGGGAATGGGCATCTGAATTCAGCAAGAGCTTTGCACCTGTTTCACTCGCTATCTTTACAACATGGCCATTTGTAAAGCAATGGCCTTTTCTGCCTGATATCTCCAAATATACACCTTTTTCTGCAGCAAGAAATGCATCCTGTTTGCTTATGAGTCCGGGATGAGCAAGTATATCTGCTTCTGCCTCAATCGCTGCTCTGTTAGTACCGTTTGGGACAGGTTCAACAATAGTTTCTCCGTGTACTACTACAATCTTTGCACCGAGTCTTCTTGCCTCATTTACCAGCTTAGGGATCATGGCTGGTGGAACATGAGTAAGTTCTATACCAGGGATAACTTTTATTTTTGTTAATAAAGTCAGATCCTTAGAGACTTTAGCTATCCTTGGCACTATAAAGTCTAAGGAAGAAGAGTCTGCATGATCCGTGATACACACTGCTTCATATCCCAATACTTCCAATCTTCTTACCAGCTCCGCAGGGATGAGCTCTCCATCACTAAAAGTAGTATGTGTGTGTAGATCTATCATCTCTGATAACTACATCTTGTATTTTCCAAAATCCTCTGGCTTAAGAGATTCCAGTATCTTTTTCCATTTCTTTCCTTTCTCAGATTCATCCATTGCCTCTGATTCATCATCTGTGAGTTTCGCAGATTTCAGTATCACCTCTTCTTTTACAAAGATAGGAGCATTAGTTCTTAAAGAAAGTGCCAAAGCATCGCTTGGTCTGGCATCTATAGCATATTCTTTACCATCACTTGTCAAAATATGAATAAGCGCATAGTAGGTATTATCTTTTAGATCACAGACTTCCACTTTTGTTACCTTTACATCTAAGGTTTCCATTATGTTCTTTATAAGATCATGGGTCATGGGTCGAGAAAACTTTATATTTTCCAGTTCACTTGCTATAGCAGTAGCCTCCATTATTCCAATCCATATTGGAAGGATTTTGTCTCCATTTATCTCCTTCAGGATAACTATAGGGCTGTTACTGATAGGATCAACCGTTACTGTAGAAATATTCATTGGTATGTACATACAAGGCCTCCTTTTAGGCTAAAATTTTAGATTTTAAAGTATTCTTAATTAGAATCACTTTTTTGTCAATAAAACAGTGATTCTGTCAGCAATTCTCGGTGAGAAACAAATTAAGATCATTTTATATGACAGGACTTACGCAGTTAACACAATTTAGAAACAGAGACCTTACCTCGTAATGGAGTAATACCAATACTGATTTAAAATAACCCTTTAGGAAAGTTTGGATATAATCTTAATTCGGCTATAAAATTAGGCTTGAAATAACATGAGTGCCGTGATAATGATTATACATGATATTATCGTTTAAAAATCTTGGCACTGAGGATATTTTCAATGGGAAAAATACTAAAAGAGCTAGGAAAACCTGTCCTGAACAACTTTGGAAAATTGCAAGAAGAAAACTAGATCAACTTGATTCTGCGGCAACAATAGAAGATTTATCTATTCCTCCTGGTAACAAGCTAGAAATCCTAAAAGGAAATCGAAAAGGTCAGTACAGCATAAGAATAAACGATCAATATCGTATTTGTTTTATATGGGGAGATAAGGGTCCATCAGAAGTAGAAATAGTAGATTACCATAAGGGGTAAATAAAAATGGTAAGAATACCAACACATAGAAAACCAACTCATCCAGGAGAGATGCTTTTGGAAGAATTTTTGAAACCCATGGGTATAACTCAAAAAGAGCTTTCTAAAGGTATAAAAGTTCCATATCAAAGGATAAATGAGATTATAAATGGAAAAAGAGGCATTACACCAAGCACTGCTTTGAGATTGGCCAAATTTTTTGGCACAAGTGAAGATTTTTGGCTTAATTTACAACTTAGATGGGATCTTTATCGTGCAATGAAGAAGGAAGAAAATGTATTAAGAGAGATTCAGCCGTTGAAATTAAGACATGAAGAAGCAGAGATGTGAAAAATATTAATAAGCCGAACAAGTCGCTCAAGCTGACCGCCAACCCGCTGCGCCTTAGGCTTGCGGTTGTTGGCAGCTTAGCTTTAACGTTATCACTAAAGAAATTGCTGGGTAATAGCTCTTCAGTTGAAGATTTATAAAAAGAATATCCAATTGGTATTGGTATAAAAAATCCTTTTTTGCTACTATTAAATCCTGCAATTATCTTCCAACAGAAAACATTGCTGTGTTTGGAAAAGATAATGTATTGAGATTTCCTAAATTTGAAAGAACGCTTGCAGGAATAACTGCTCAACAAGTATTTAGATTTGCAGAAGAGCTTGTTAAGGAAGGATTTTTATCTTCGGTAAGGTTTGATGATATCCCAAAAGAAGCCGCTTATAACGCAAAAGAGATTTTGCTTACTGGTACCACCATAGAGATAGTTCCTGTGGTGAAGTATGACAACCATATAATAGGTCATGGCAAAGCTGGTGAGATATTTAAAAGACTTCTGAATATGCTCAGAAAAGATATGGGAGCATAAAATATGCCTTATATAGGAGCGCATATATCCATATCAGGTGGGATGGAAAAGGCGCTTTTTAAGGGTAAAAGGCTTGGATGTGAAGTGGTGCAGATATTTACCCATAATACAAGTAGTTGGTACATGAAACCTATATCTTCAGAACAATTAGAGCTTTTTGAAAAAGCAAAAAAAGAGACAAAAGTAATCCCTGTTTCTGTGCATGTTGGATATTTGATAAATCTTGCCTCCTTTGAAGACAAAATATGGAAAAATTCTGTAAATGCTTTAAAAAAGGAAATTCAAAGAGCGGAGTTGCTTGGAATCCCATATGTAGTCATGCATCCAGGAGCACATAAAGGGGTAGGTGAAAAAGAAGGAATAAAAAGGATTTCAGAAGGACTTAAAGAGGTTATTTCTGAAACCTCGCAAAAAACCAAAATACTGCTTGAGACAACAGCGGGACAAGGTACCAGTATTGGATATAGATTTGAACATCTATCAGAAATAATGGAGAGGGTAAATTCTCCGAACAGGATGGGTATTTGTCTTGATACATGTCATATCTTTTCTGCTGGTTATGATTTTAGGACAAAAGAACAATATGAGGCTCTTATTAGAGAGCTTGAAAGGATTATAGGAATTGATTATGTTTTTTTAATCCATATAAACGATTCTAAAAAAGAATGTGGCTCAAGAGTAGATAGACATATGCACATAGGAAAAGGTAAAATAGGAGAAAAAGGTTTAGCCTATTTCTTAAAAGATAACAGATTTAAAGAAGTACCTTTTATTATTGAGACTCCAAAAGAGAAGTATGGTAAGGGAATAGATTATGACATAATAAACCTGCAAAGGCTCAAACAGATAATAAGAGGAGAAAGACTATGATAATATTTGATTTAGAATGTTCTAATGGACATATATTCGAAGGATGGTTTGATAGTGCAGACGCATTTGAGGAGCAAAAAAACAAAGGACTTATAAATTGTCCTTACTGTAATGATACAAATGTAAAGAGAATACTTTCTCCTGTAAGAGTAGCTCATAGGAGAAAAGAAGAGCCTGAGAAAATGAATAAACAGTCACAAGATAAGTATATAGATTATGAAAAGCTTTATAAGGATTTTGTTGACTATATAAAAAATAATTCAGAAGATGTAGGACCTGACTTTGCAAAGGAAGCACTCAAGATGCATTATGGTGTTACTGAAAAGAGAAATATAAGAGGAACAGCCACGGAAGAGGAAGAGAAGATTCTACGGGAAGAAGGAATAGAATTCTTTAAGATCCCCATGCCAAAGGAAAAAGACGAGAACAAACATTAAAGCATAACTTATTGCACCTGCTAACAAATCATCTATAACTATTCCCAGCCCTCCTCGTAGGTTTTCTGCCATATTAATGGGAAAGGGTTTTAAGATATCCAAGAGTCTAAATAGGATAAAACCCACAGCAATATACCTCCACTTAAATGGCATAAAAATACAACATACAAGCATTCCAGCTACTTCATCAATCACTATCTGTTTTGGATCTTTTTCTCCAAAGATTTTTTCAGCATATTCAGATACAGCTATACTCAGACAGAGTATAGAAACCAATACGATAATTCGCATCCATAATGACCAATTTCTCAACAAAAAAAGAACCGGAATGCTCGCTATTGATGCAAATGTACCGGGAGCTAAAGGGAGAAAACCACATCCAAACCATGTAGATATGATAATTATCACTGCTTTTTTTGTGCCCTTTATACCCATCTTTTTCTTTTTTTAAATGCCCTTAAAAGGTAAGATATAAAAAATCCAACTCCTGCTACTACTATAATGGAAGCCCCTGCAGATATATTAAAATAATAAGAGATCCAGAGGCCAGATATAGAAAAAAACATCGCAAACACAGAAGAAAGTGCCATCATCTTGGCAAAAGAAGAGGTGTAATTTTCTGCAATGTAAGGGGGGATAGACATCAGGGCAATCACAAGTATAAGTCCTACCATTCTCATAGCTATAATAACTGAGATAGCGGTAAATATAAGAGTAAGAAAATAAAGAGGTATTACCGGAATACCTATAACATAACTAAATTCTTCATCATAGGATATTGCTAAAAGCTCTTTATAAAACAGGTACACCCAGCCTATAAGCAGAATTGTAAAAAAAGCGCTTACATATATCTCTTTTTTTGAAATACTCAATATACTGCCAAATAAATAGCTCATAAGATTTACATTATATCCACGGGTCAAATCCACAAATATTATTCCTATGGCCATACCAATGGCCCAGAGCACACCAATGACTGTATCTGCTCTATCCCTATCTTTTACTGTAGCTAATCCCATAATAATAGCATTTAATACAGCAAATATACCTGCTCCTAAGAATGGGGATATCCCTGTATATAAACCAAGCCCTACTCCTCCATATGCAGAATGGGCAATTCCACCGGTCATAAATACAAGCCTATTTACTACTACCAATGTTCCTATGATTCCACACAGTATGCTTATTATTATGCTTGCAAAAAGGGCATTCCTCATAAACTCAAATTGAAGAGCGCTCCACATCCCTTTTTTCTCCTAATTTTTTAGTTATGCTCGGGTAGAACTCTGTGTGGAATGCCGTGCGCAATAAGATCAACAGGACATTCATATGCCATTTCAAGCATTTCCTTTGTGATTTTCCCTTCTTCATGGAAGACAAGTTTTCTGTTCACACATGCAATGGATCTGGCATATCTGGATATAACGCCTATGTCATGGGTAATCACTATGATTGTCATTTTTTTATTTAGCTCTTTTAAGATCTCATATAGTCCTGTTTCATGTTCTGGATCAACTCCAGCAGTAGGTTCATCTAAAAAAAGTATTTCTGGCTCTGTGGCAAGAGCACGAGCAATAAAAACCCTTTGTCTCTGTCCACCTGAAAGTCTACCTACATGAAGATGTCTATATTCCCATATGTCAAGCATTTTAAGTATCTCTTCTACTTTTTTTCTGTCTTCATCAGTAAATCTTTTACCTAATCTTCTCTTATTAAGTCTCCCCATAAGGGCTACATCCATTACAGATATAGGAAAGGAAAGTTTAAAATCTGTATGTTGAGGAAGATATCCCAGTTTTTGCCTTACATCTCTCGGGTTTTTCCCTAATACTTTTATTATGCCTCTGTCAGGTTTAAGTATTCCTAACAACAGTTTTAAAAGGGTGGTTTTTCCTCCTCCATTTGGCCCTATTATTACGCAGAAATCCCCTTTTTCTACACTAAAACATATATCTTCCAGAACAGGAACATCTTCATAGGAAAAATACACATGTTCAACCTCTATCACTTTATCTTTGGAGCTCAAGACTTATGTCTACTCCTCTTACAGAATGAGTAATTTCTCCTACAGATATAAAATCTACCCCTGTAGCTGCTATTTCTTCCACATTATCTAGTTTTATTCCTCCTGACACTTCTATAAGCACCTTGCCTTTTGCTATTTGAACAGCCTTTTTTATTTCATCAAGCCCCATGTTATCCAAAAGAACTATATCTACTCCTGAATCTAAGGCTTCTTTTAATTGACTTAAATCTTCCACTTCTACCTCTATCTTTAAGGTATGAGGTGCATATGCTTTAGCACGCCTAATTGCTTCTTTTATAGACCCAGCAGCTGAGATATGATTGTCCTTTATAAGTATTCCATCAAAAAGTCCAAAACGATGATTTAGACCCCCACCTATCCTAACAGCATACTTGTCAAGTATCCTCATTCCAGGAGCAGTCTTTCTGGTATCTAATATTTTTGCCTTGGTATGGGATATTTTTTCTATAAATCTTCTGACCGCGGTGGCAATACCGCTCATCCTCTGAAGGAAGTTAAGAGCGGTTCTTTCTGCTTTAAGGATTACAGATACAGGTCCCTTGATATAACAAATAACATCTCCACACTTGACAATATCTCCTTCTTTATGAAGTTCTTCAAAAGAGATGTCCTTAGATAAATGTTTAAAAACAGCCTTGAATAGAGGGAGCCCTGCCAGAACAAATTCTTCCTTAGCTATCAGTCTTGCTTTTGTTTTGCTTTTTTCAGATCTAATTATAGCATCTGTAGTTATATCCCCTGCTCCAATATCTTCTCTAAGGGCAAGCGATATTATCTCTTTTATAAGAGGATTGTTTTCTATTTCTATCATGTAATAGACTCAAGAAATCTTAAGCTTTGCTCTAACTTACTGAACTTTTCATTTGCCATATTTAGCTTTTCTCTTACTTCTTCCACTACATGAGAAGGGGCTTTTTCCACAAAATTTTTATTTTCAAGTTTTTTCTTAAACATTTCTATGTCTTTTTGAGTCTTTTTTATCTCCTTCATTATCCTCTTTTTCTCTTCTTCTATATTCAGCAGACCTTTGAGTAAAACATAGATAGATATATCTCCTACAATAGATGTGGCACAGAAATCTGGTTTTTCCATACCATATCCTATTTTTATATCTTCTGCTTTAGCCAATTCTTTTATATGATGAATATATTCTTCTAAAAGAGCTATCTTTTGTTCAGGTGCATCAATTGTTACATTTACTCTCTTAGAAGGAGGTATCCTAAGCTCTCCTCTTACATTTCTTATTGCTGTAATTACTTCCATTACAAGACCTATTTTTTCAAGTGCTTGTTCATCCTTAAAAAAATCTTCTGGCTCAGGAAACTGAGATATCATAATGCTTTCTCTTTTTCCAGGAAGCCTTTGCCATATCTCTTCTGTAACAAATGGCATAAAGGGATGAAGAAGCTTAAGTATTGTAGATAGCACATTCAACAAGGTGATCAGAGTGCTTCTTTTTTTATTTTCATCATCACCATATAGATACCATTTGGACATTTCTACATACCAATCACAAAATTCATGCCATACAAATTGATAGCATACGCCAGCTGCTTCATTAAATCTATAAGTTTCAATTGCCTCTGATACATCTTTTACTACTTCAGAAAGTCTTGTTATTATCCACTTATCTTCTATGCTTAGGTCTTCTTTGTTTATTTCAATATCTAAAATATCTGTTTCATCTTTTAGATTCATTAGGACAAATCTGGAGGCATTCCATAATTTATTTACAAAGTGTCTGTATCCTATGATCTTTTCTTCAGAAAGTTTTATATCTCTTCCCTGAGCAGCAAGAGCAGCCAATGTAAAACGAAATGCATCTGTTCCAAATTTGTTCATAACATCCAATGGATCTATGACATTTCCTTTGGATTTGCTCATTTTTTTTCCTTCTGCATCCCGCACAAGCGCATGTATATAAACATCTCTAAAAGGCACATCACCCATAAAATGAAGACCCATCATCATCATTCTTGCTACCCAGAAAAAGAGGATATCAAATCCAGTAACAAGAAGAGAGGTAGGATAGAATAGCTCAAGTTCTTTGGTTTTTTCGGGCCATCCTAAGGTAGAAAATGGCCAAAGTGCTGAACTAAACCAGGTATCAAGCACATCTTCATCTTGATATAGTTCTTTGCTACCACATTTTAAACATACCTTTATTTCTTCTTTACTTACATTTATATGACCACAGTTTTTGCAGTACCATGCTGGTATCCTGTGTCCCCACCATATCTGTCTTGAGATGCACCAATCTCTAATGTTGTTCATCCACTCAAAATAGACTGCTTCCCAGTTACTTGGAAATATCTTAGTCCTATGTTCTTTTACTGCTTCTATTGCAGGTTTTGCCAAAGGATTTGTCTTTACAAACCATTGTTTTGAAAGAAGTGGCTCTATTACAGTTTTGCATCTATAACAATGACCAATAGCAGTCTTATAAGGTTCTATTTTTTCCAAAAGACCTTCTTTTTCAAGATCTTCTATTATCTTTTTTCTGCATTCAAATCTATCCATTCCTTCATAAGGGCCTGCCAAATCACTCATCTTTCCATTTTCGTCTATCACTTTTATCCTTTCAAGACTGTGTCTGTTTCCTATCTCAAAATCATTTAAATCATGAGCAGGAGTTATCTTTAAAGCACCTGTGCCAAATTCCATATCTACATAATCGTCTGCTATCACAGGAATTGGTCTTCTCAGGATAGGCAAAAGAACCGTTTTACCTATATGCTCTTTGTATCTCTTATCCTTTGGATTTACTGCAACTGCAGTATCTCCAAGCAGGGTTTCTGGTCTTGTAGTGGCTACTATAAGATAGCCTTCTTGATCCTTAAAAGGATATCTTATGTGGTAAAGGAAGCTGTCTTTCTCCTCATGTTCTACCTCTATATCTGCAAGGGCGGTATGACATCTGGGACACCAATTTATTATATAGTCATCTTTGTATATAAGACCTTCCTCATAAAGACTGACAAATACTTCTTTTACAGCCTTGCTTAGGCCTTCATCCATGGTGAATCTGGTTCTACTCCAGTCACAAGAGCATCCAAGCCTTTTAAGCTGGTTTATTATGATATTTCCGTACTTTTCCTTCCATTCCCAGACAAGTTCAATAAATCTTTCTCTGCCTATTTCATGTCTGCTTACCCCTTCTTTTGCGAGCTCCTTTTCCACCACATTCTGGGTTGCTATTCCAGCATGATCAGTTCCTGGCTGCCACAGCACATTAAATCCTTTCATCCTTTTATATCTACACACAATATCCTGAATGATATTGTTTAGGGCATGCCCCATATGAAGAAAGCCCGTAACATTAGGGGGTGGTATAACCACACAAAATGGCTCTTTTTTTGAATTTATATCAGGTTTAAATAGGCCATTTTCTTCCCAAAACTTATACCATTTTTCTTCCACATTCTTTGGATCATAAGATTTCGGCAGTATCTCTTTTTCCATGACCCTTCCTCTCTTTGTAAATCTGTTCTTCTTTAACAGCACCTAAGTTTATTTGTCAAGCAAGACAGAGGCTGTTCGAAATAGTTTTCGAACAGCCTCAAAAAGTATAATTTTAGATTTTATAAATCTTCTAAATCTTCTTCCCTTTTCTACATCTATGGCGATGTCTATGACCACATCCGGGTGGTATTACAAAAGTCCCTCCTTTTATCCTGAGTGTTTTTCCCATTACAAGGGCATCTGCTACAATAGCTCTTGCTTGAGCTAAGATTCTGCCAAAGGTTTGTCTTGAGACATTCATCATTTTTGCTGCTGTTTCATGGTCTAATCCTTCAAAATCTGCCAGTCTAATAGCCTCAAATCCTTCAATAGGAAGTAATATTTCCTGTCTACCCCATGGAGGAACCCTATTTGGAATAAATATATCAGCAACTGGCGGCCAGTAAACCCTTCTTGGCTTTTTAGGTCTTGGCATGGATCTAATTAGGAATCACTTTTTCTTTTGGGCTTTATTCTGGCTATTAGATCCCCCACTTTCACTTGCTGCCCTTCTTTAACCGGAACCTGTTTCACCTCGCCAGTAACAGGGCTTGTTATATTATTTAGCATCTTCATAGCTTCAAGTATAGCAATAATATCTCCTTCCTTGACTTCATCTCCTTCTTTTACTCTGACTTCTACTATAGTTCCATCTGTAGTAGCACATATCTCTCCCATTTCTGCAAGCAACATGAGTTCTTCTATGCTTCTCTTTTTTTCTTCTTTTTTTTCTTCTTTTTCTGGTTCGTAGACAAAAGGCTCAGGATGGTGATCTACCATAAGATATGTGATGATTTCACCATCCTCTGTATGGGAACTCGGCCCTATTGTTATTTGATGATATTTTCCTGTGTAATCTCTAAATCTGACAGTTTCTCCTACCTCAAATCCTCCTTTACGATACCAGATCTCTGGCCCAAGAACATAGGTTTTTCCATATTCTTCTTCAAATTTGAAAAAGTCTACAGCATCCTTTGGATGTTGCAGATAAAGCACAAGATCCTCTGTACTTGCTTTTCTTCCTATACCTTCTTCTAATTTTTTCTTTTCTTCTTTCAGATCTATTGGTGTAATTTCTTCTCTTCCTGACTCAGTTGCTACTATCTTTTTCCAGTTACTGCCAAATACTACTTCATATATTTCATCTGAGGGCTTGTAAAAAGGAAATGGTCCATATCTTTCTAATAACAGTCTCTTTAAATCTTCAGAGGCATTTTTGTATCTTGTCCCACTTAATACATGTGTTACAGCAGTAGTCCAAAGGATCTGAGACCCTGGAGTCACACTCCAGAAATTACCGAGCTCTCTATGGACCTTAGGAAGTTCTTCTATTAAAATCTCTGGCATTTTGTCTAAGAAACCACCTTTTACTGCCTGTTCAAAGCTGGATCCCATTGCTCCACCAGGAAGTTTGTGTATATGCACAGTAGGATCAAATCCCTTAAATTGGCTTTCAAAAGGTTCATAAGCCTGTCTCACTCTCTTTAACTTGTTGCTGGTTGCTATAACTGCATCAATATTTATACCTTCTGCTTCATAACCTTCATCTAACAATGTCTGAATAACTGTTAGGATTGGAGGTGGGCCAAAAAATCCTGTCATTGCATGATCTCCTGCATCCACTATCTTTGCCCCTGCTTTAACCGCAGCAACTATCCTTGCTACATCATTTCCGTCTGTGTTATGTCCATGATAGTGGATTATAAGATCTGGAAATTTATCTAATATAGCTCTTATAAGCCTTCCAATACGAGCTGGAGTGCCGAGTCCTGAATGATTCTTTATAGCAAGTATTATGTCAGATCCTGTAATATCGATTATTTCTTTTACTTTTCCCACATAAAATTCATCTGTATGTTCAGGTCCTGTGGAGAAACATATAGCAGGTTCTAAGTATTTGCCAGCTTTTTTCACTTCTTCAAACACAGGAATCATGTTTGGTATGTGATTTAAAAAATCAAATACTCTCCATACTTCTATATATTTTGCAAATTCCTGAACTGTGAGTCTTATCACATTTTCTGGATAAGGCCTGTATCCAAATAGATTCACTCCCCTGCACAGGGTCTGAAACATGGTTCTGGGCATATGTTTTCTGAGCAATCTCAGCTTTTCAAATGGATTTACAAGTTTTCTCAGCATATCCACATGGATACTTGCTCCTCCAGAGATCTCTAAGGAAAAAAAGCCTGCTTCATCTCTTTCTTCTGCTACCAAAAGATCTGTATGAAGTAAGATCCTGTTTTTGAAATCAGATTGAGAAAGATCTCTTGCAGTATTTGTAATAAAATATCCTTTTGCTTCTCTAAGCATCTTTAAACCTTGTTCTGGTGGTATATTCGGTGTAATTCTCATACACATCTCCTTTTACATCGAGAATGGATTATGTTTTGTATGATGTATCATTGCTATTGCCTTTGCTATTTTTGCCTCTTCTCTTTCTAATGGTTTATAGTCAAACAGTTCAGGATGTCTGTCTATATACTCTGTATCAAACTTCTTTTCCAGAAACTCTTTTTCTTGTAATAACCTGAGGTAAAAAGGAATTGTAGTTTTTGGCCCCACAATAATAAAATCCTTTAAGGCCCTAACAGCCCTGCTAATCATTTCATTCCAGTCAAAGCCATAAACACTCAGTTTTACAAGAAGCGAATCGTACTCTTTGGGCACCTTATAGCCCTGGTACACAGTTCCATCTAATCTTATCCCAGGACCTCCTGGAGATTGATATACAGAGACTACTTTTCCGCTTTCAGGTGCAAAATCCCTTTTTGGATCCTCTGCATTTATTCTCATCTCTATAGCAGATCCTTTGCATACCACCTCATCCTGCGTTATATCTAAGGACATCCCTTCAGCTATCCTGATCTGTCTTCTCACAATATCTATCCCTGTAACAAGTTCAGTTACTGTGTGTTCTACCTGTAATCTTGTATTTATCTCAAGAAAATAAAAATTATTTTCCTGATCCACTAAAAATTCTACTGTGCCTGCATTTCTATAGCCTGATACCTTTGCAAATAAGACTGCAGCCTCACATATCTTTTTCTCAACCTCAGATCCTAAGATAGTAGGAGCAGGAGCAATCTCCACAAGCTTCTGATGCCGTCTTTGAATTGAACAATCCCTGGTTCCCAAATGGATCACATTTCCATGATGATCTGCCAATATCTGAACCTCTACATGTCTTGGTCTTTTTATGCCTTTTTCTAAGTAAAGCTTCTCATCTCCAAAGGCAGACTTAGCTTCCTTAGCTGCAATAGGAAGTTGAAGTTTGAGCTCTTCTTCGGTCTCTATCTTTCTTATTCCTCTTCCTCCACCTCCTGCTACTGCCTTTAGCATAACAGGAAATCCCTCTTCTTTACTAAATTGCAATGCCTTTTCTAATGCACTTTCCTCTTCCCGAGGCAATACTTTTCCTGCCGGAATTACCGGTATCCTTACAGATTCAGCAATAGATCTGGCAATGGTTTTATCTCCCAGATCCTTTATTGCCTTATAATTAGGCCCAATAAATATAAGACCTTCTTCTTCGCATGCCTTTGCAAGATCTGGATTTTCAGCCAAAAAACCATATCCCGGATGTATTGCTTGACATTCTGTCTTTTTTGCCGCCCATATAACTTTATCTATATCAAGATAATCCTTTCGTGGACCATCACCTATCCAGATAGATTCATCTGCTTCTCTTAGGTGTCTTGATTCTTGATCTGGCGTTTCATATATAGCTACAGCTTTAAGTCCTTCTTCATGGATTGCTCTGCATATGCGTATAGCAATTTCTCCTCTATTGGCTATAAGCACCTTTTTTATCTTTTTTTCTTTCATAAGCTTATCCCTCTTTATTTGTCCAGAAGTACTCACACCTGAAGCTATTCGAAAAATATTTCGAACAGCCTCTTCAGAAATTGACACCTTCAGTTTAATGTTTTATGCTTTTAAATCAGATTTAGAAATAAAATTATGGATTTATATACATAAATCCAAAAAAAAGTAAAGAATTATGTTTACAGGAATTATTGAAGGCATAGGAAAGATTGCAGAAAGAAGAGTAGCATCTCATGGAGATGTAGTTATATTTATAGTTCCACCTTTTTCTCCTGCAGAATGTAATATAGGTGAAAGTATAGCCATAGATGGGGTGTGCCTGACAGTAACTAAGATAGGAAATACTACCGTGTCCATGGACGTTTCTTCAGAAACACTTAAAAGAAGCACACTCGGTATGTTAAATGTAGGTGACTATGTAAATGTAGAAAGAGCTTTAAGGATATCTGATAGATTAGGCGGACATTTGGTACTTGGACATGTAGATGGTGTAGGAAGGATAATCTCAAAAGAGAAAAAAAGAGGTTCTTGGCTTGTAAGAATTGAGCTAAACAAAGATCTATGTAAATATATTGTAGAAAAAGGCTCTATAACAGTAGATGGAATAAGTCTTACAGTAAACAGGGTAGGAGATACATTTTTTGAGGTTAATATAATACCTGAGACTTTTAGGCAAACTACTCTGTTAAACAAACGCATAGAATTTGTTAATATAGAAACTGACATTATTGGAAAATATGTTGAGAGATTTTTAAGGTATAATAGAAACTCTGATTCAGAAATAACTTTGGAAAAACTAAAAAAATACGGTTTTGTAGGGTGATGCCATGCCAGTAGCAACAATTGAAGAAGCCATAAAAGATCTAAGAGAAGGAAAGATGATCATCCTTGTAGATGATGAAGACAGAGAAAATGAGGGTGATCTTACCATTGCAGCAGAAAAGGTAACCCCAGAAGCCATAAACTTTATGGCAAAATACGGCAGAGGTCTTATATGCTTGGCATTGAGTCCAGAGATAGTGGATAGACTGAAACTCCATCTTATGGTTCCAAATAATGAGTCTAAATTTGGAACAGCATTTACTGTTTCTATTGAAGCAAGACATGGGGTTACCACTGGAATCTCAGCATATGATAGAGCTCACACTATACTTACTGCCATAGCAGATGATGCAAAACCAGAAGACCTTGTAAGTCCAGGGCATGTGTTTCCTTTGAGAGCAAGAGAAGGAGGAGTGCTGGTAAGAGCTGGTCAGACAGAAGGATCAGTTGATCTGGCAAAACTTGCAGGACTCAAACCAGCAGCAGTGATATGTGAAATAATGAAAGATGATGGCACAATGGCAAGAATGCCTGATTTGGAGAAATTTGCCCAAGAGCATGAACTAAAGATAGTGACTATTGCAGATCTAATCGCTTACAGGATGAAAAATGAGCGTTTGGTTAAAAGGGTAGCAGAAACTGTGATTCCAACTCCTTATGGAGAATTTAAAGCAATTGCTTATGTGACAAAAATAGGGCATGAAGAGCATGTTGCATTGGTTAAAGGTGAGATTACTCCTGATAAAGAGGTACTGGTAAGGGTTCATTCGCAATGTTTAACAGGAGATGTATTTGGATCATTTAGATGTGACTGTGGAGATCAGCTTAAAAAGTCTATGCAGATGATACAAGAAGAAGGGACAGGAGTGCTTGTTTATCTGAGTCAGGAGGGAAGAGGAATAGGTCTTGCTAATAAAATCAAGGCTTATTCTCTTCAGGATAAAGGATATGATACAGTTGAAGCAAATGAAAAACTGGGATTTCCACCAGATCTCAGAGAATACGGTATTGGTGCCCAGATCTTGGTAGATCTTGGAGTAAAGAAGATGAGGATACTTACAAACAATCCAAAAAAGATAGTTGGGCTACAGGGATTTGGTCTTGAAGTGGTGGAAAGAGTCCCTATTGAAATACCTCCAAGACCAGAAAACAAACATTATCTTTTGACTAAGTGTCAGAAGTTAGGGCACATTATGGATATCCTAAGCAGAGAAATGGAGGCAAAGGATGAGTAAAGAGATAGAAGGAAAACTAATAGCAAAAGATCTAAGGTTTGCTTTTATAGTAAGCAGATTCAATGACTTTATAACCAACAGGCTTTTGGACGGAGCAATGGATGCAATAATAAGGCATGGTGGAAGTGAGGAAAATATAGATATTGTTCGTGTTCCGGGGTCATTTGAGATGCCTGTTGTGGCTAAAAGATTGGCAGAAACAAAAAAATATGATGCTATAGTATGTCTTGGTGCTGTTATCAGAGGGGCTACCCCTCATTTTGAATATATTGCTTCTGAAGTGGCAAAAGGGCTTGCTACTGTTGCTTTAAAAGCTGGTGTACCTGTAAGCTTTGGTGTGCTTACAACAGACACATTGGAACAGGCAATTGAAAGAGCAGGAACAAAGGCGGGAAATAAAGGATTTGATGCTGCAATGTCTGCGATAGAAATGGCAAACCTATTTAAACAACTAAGTTAGCCTGCCTTGAGAACAGAATTTTAAGTGAAAGACATGGGCATCAGAAGAAAGGCAAGAGAGCTTGCTGTGCAGGTGCTTTTTAGCTTAGATTTTGGGGTGCATACTCCTGAACAGGCATTTGAACTTATATGCAGAAACTTTGATGTTAACAAAAAATTAAAGGATTTTTCAAAAGAGTTAGTACTTGGAGTATGGGCAAATAAAGAGGAAATAGATAAAGCAATAAATAGTGTTTCTAAGAACTGGCGTATTGACAGGATGTCTCGGGTAGATAAGTCGATTTTAAGACTTTCCACCTACGAGCTTCTGTTTAGAGATGATATCCCTCCCAAGGTTTCTATAAATGAGGCAATAGAGTTAGGTAAAAAATTTGGTAATGGAACTTCTTATATTTTCATAAATGGCATACTGGATAGTATTTACAATTCTTTTGTAAAAAAAGGGGATGACTATGAAACAGAAAAAATACATTCCAGCTGAAATAGAGAAAAAATGGCAAAAGATATGGGAAGAAAATAAGCTTTTTAAGACAAAAGAAGATTCCAAAAAGGAAAAATATTATGTTTTAGAAATGTTTCCCTATCCATCCGGAAGGATACACATGGGGCATGTGAGAAATTACACTATTGGAGATGTGATAGCAAGATACAAAAGGATGCAAGGCAAAAATGTGTTACATCCTATGGGATGGGATGCATTTGGTCTTCCTGCAGAAAATGCAGCAATAGAAAATAATACTCATCCTGCGAAATGGACATATGAGAATATAGAAAACATGAAAAGACAGCTTAAAAGAATGGGATTTAGCTATGACTGGGACAGAGAGATTGCCACTTGTGATCCAGAATACTACAAGTGGGAACAGTTGATCTTTATAAAGATGTTTGAAAAAGGACTTGCATACAAAAAAAGAACCCTTGTGAACTGGTGCGATAAATGTCAAAGTGTGCTTGCAAACGAACAAGTAGAAGATGGAAAATGCTGGAGGCATACGGATCAAGAGGTAGTAAAAAAGGAGATGGATAGCTGGTTTTTTAAGATCACAGCATATGCAGAAGAGATCCTTCAGTACTGTGATAAGCTAAAGGGATGGCCAGAAAAGGTGCTTGCCATGCAGAAGAACTGGATAGGAAAGAGTGAAGGAGCGATAATAAAGTTTCTGGTTGCTGATGAGGATGACTACATAGAAGTGTTTACCACAAGGCCTGATACCCTTTATGGTGCCACTTTTATCTGCCTTGCTCCAGAACATCCTAAGGTAAAGGAGATAGTAAAAGGAAGTGATAAAGAAAAAGATGTACTTTCATTTGTGGATAAGGTCCTGCGGATGGAAACATATCTCAGGACAGCAGATTACACAGAAAAGGAAGGTATTTTTACTGGAAGGTATTGTATAAATCCTGTTACAGAAGAAAAGATACCAATATATGTGGCAAATTTTGTGCTGTTTGAATATGGAACAGGAGCTATAATGTGCGTTCCCACCCATGATCAAAGAGATTTTGAATTTGCAAAAAAATACGGACTCAAACTCAGAGTTGTAATAAAGCCAGAAGACAAGGAAATAAGTGAAGAGACAATGCTGGAGGCATATGAAGGAGATGGAATTCTTGTAAACTCTGGTCCATTTACAGGACAGAAAAACAGGGAGGCAATGAAAAACATAGTAAAATACTTGGAACAAAAAGGGCTTGGATATGCAACAGTAACATATAGACTTAGAGACTGGGGTATTTCAAGACAGAGATACTGGGGAACACCCATTCCTATAATCTATTGTGAAAAGTGCGGAACAGTGCCTGTTCCAGAAAAGGATCTACCTGTAGTGCTTCCTCTTGATCTGAAGCTTAGGCCAAATGGAGGATCTCCACTTCCATTTGAACCTTCCTTTTATGAAACCACATGCCCTAAGTGCGGTAGAAAGGCAAGAAGAGAAACAGATACAATGGATACATTTGTGGAATCTTCTTGGTATTTCTTAAGATATATATCTCCTGATTATAAAGAAGGACCATTTGAAAAGGAAAAAGTTGAATACTGGATGCCAGTTGATCAATACATAGGCGGAATAGAACATGCAATCCTGCATCTTCTTTATTCAAGGTTTTTTGTAAGGGTATTAAGAGATTTAGGATATGT